>JAZFVR010000001.1:0-5092 GCA_036447835.1 Alphaproteobacteria bacterium
TTCCAGTTCTCCGGGCCGGCCGCCTTGACCGCCGCGACATACTCGTCGACGGTCTTGATGCCGGTGTCGACGTGCACCCAAAGCTGGAACGTGTCCTCGGCCAAACGGGTGATCGGCGTGAACTCGGAAATATCGACCCCGAGGCCAGGATTGCGCAGCGGCGTCGTGTAATAGCTGTTGAGCGTCGCCATGATGACGTGGGGATCGCCCGCGTGGTCCTTCAGGTAGCGCAGGGCTTCGGCGCCCGAGCCACCACCCTTATTGATCGGCACGAACGGCTTCGGCGACAGGTTGTTCTTCTCGATGATGCCCTGGATGAAACGAGCCAGCCTGTCGGCGCCGCCCCCCTTGCCGGCCATGATGACGAACTCGACGGGCTTCTGCGGCTCCCAGCCCGCGACGGCGTCCTTTGGAACGGACGCGACGCCGAGACCGAGAAGCGCGGCGAAAACGAACCCTAGTACCCCTGACTTCAGAACGGATTTCATCGTATCCTCCCTACGTGTTTGCTATGTGACCGAAAGTCCTGACCGCAGGCGCGCCGAATACGTAACGTGCCCCGGCATGCCGAATTTTCGTTTTTCTTATCGTCCGCTTCGTGTCACTCCTTCCTTCGCTTACCTAGAGTAAGCAGTTCGCGGCATTCCCCGCAACTCTATTCACCCTGCGTAGGCGCCGTAAAGTTCCAGTAGCGGCGCAATTCGCAAAATCAACTTCCCGTGAAGGGCGCTCCGAAGGCCGTACCGGCGCCTCTCGCATCCTCGGCGCGAACGACTACCTCGGGCTAGACGCTGACGTCGACCGGCGCCTCGAGGCCGAAATAGGCGATGTCGCGCTCCGCCGCGGCGCGGTAGGCGAGAGCGGCCTCGGCGGTCTCCCGTTCCTCGAGCCCACCCTCGGGTACCAGGGCCTGACCGATGTACTGGGCGATGAACGCGGTCGACGACCGCGCGAGCGTTCGCCCGGTGCGGGGCTCGCGGCCCGTCGTGCCATCGTGATCGTGCCCGACCATCGCCGGCGACGACCGCACGTCACCTACGCGCTCGGGCTTGAACGGCACCACCCGCCGGCCGGGCAGCCGGGCGCCGACGGGCTCCAGGCGCGCGACCGGTTCGACCGCCGCCCGTTGCCGGGCAACGATCTCGGCCGGCGCCGGATAGGTGCCGGCGAACGACGCGGTCGACGGAAGGGTAACGTTACCGAGCACGATCGTGGGCTGCCATTTCCCGTTTCAGGAAGCCGATAATTTACATAAAATTTGATCGAGTTGCAACTCAAACCTTATGGTTTCCGGGCTAAAACAAGCATTAACGTGATGGCTGTCACGCCGTTAATGTTAAAACCGTATAATGCACTTAAGTTAATGTTATTCCCATCGCGAAATTTACGATATATGACTGTCTTATCGATAGATTATTCATAATATTTCGCTGTTTTACCGACTTCTGACAGTAACTTTCGCACCAATTTCAAGTTCTCTTAATCGTTCCGGGCTTAATATCCGGGCGCCAACATCTGGCGTCGCGTGCAGGTAGCGGCAGCGAGGAATCCAATGCCGGAGGCCAAGAACGCAGGTAATTTGACCCGGGCCGAGCACGCCGAGCTCGAGCGGCTGCGCACGGCGTTCGACGCCTCGGGCGACGTCATCTACGAGTGGGATCTGGCGAGCGACGCCGTCACCTGGACGGGCAACCCCGGCCTGCGGCTCGGCCTTCCCGAAGCCATCGACATCTCGACCCGGGCGCAGTTCGTCACCCGCATCAACAGCGAGGACCTGCCGAAGGTCACCCAGACCCACAAGGACCACCGCATCGGCCGCAGCCCGTTCCAGCTCGAGTACCGGCTGCGCCGCGGCGACAGCGAATTCTGCTGGGTACAGGAGCGCGGCGTGGTGCACTGCTCGGCCACGGGCGAGGCCGAGCGCGCCATCGGCGTGATCCGCGTCATCACCCCGTACAAGCAGCGCGAGGCCCACCTCGAGTGGCTGACCAGCTTCGACGAGCTTACCGGCCACTTCAACCGCACCCGCCTGCGCGAGGCGCTCGACCACGCGCTCGCCTACGCCGACCGCTACGATGCGCCGGGCGCCTATCTCGCACTCGCCATCACCGATCTCTCCCTGATCAGCGAGGCCTACGGGCACGACGTCGCCGACGCCGCGGTCATCGCCGTCGGCCAGGCCCTCGACGAATGCTTGCGGGCGAGCGACGTCGTCGGCCGCATCGCCCCCGACCGCTTCGGCATCATCATCAGCTCGTGCCGCGAAGACGGCGCCCAGATCGCGGCGGAGAAGGTTCTCGCCGCGGTCCAGCACGCCGCGATGCACTGCGCGACCGAGCCGATCCAGATCACCTCCTCGGTGGGCACCGTGAGCTTTCCGGGCACGGTGCGCACGGCGCACGACGCCATGATCAAGGCCGACGCCGCGCTCGAGCGCGCCCGGCGCGCGGGCCACAACCAGTTCGTGTCGTACCACCTCACCGAGGCGCAGCGCCGCGACCGCCAGCGCAACCTCGCCATCGCCAAGCAGGTGCAGACGGCGTTGCAGGACGGCGGCATGAGGTTCGCGTTCCAGCCCATCGTCTGCGGCGAAACCGGCGAGGTGTGCTTCTACGAGTGCCTGCTGCGCATGCGCGAGGCCAACGGCGAGTACACCGTGGCGGGCGCGTTCCTCGGCGTCGCCGAGGAAATGGGTCTGGTGCGGCTGATCGACCGCCGCGCGCTCGAACTCGCCGTCGAGGAGTTGCGCGCGAGTCCCGACGTCACGCTGGCGATCAACATCTCCGGTCTCACCACCACCGACCCGGCATGGCTGCGCAATCTGTTCGGCCTGGTCAAGGGCCGTCCCGACATCGCCCGCCGCCTGGTCATCGAGATCACCGAGACGGCGGCGTTACACGACTTCGACGAAACCATCCGCTTCGTCGCCGCGGTGCGCGAGGTCGGCTGCCGCATCGCGCTCGACGACTTCGGCGCCGGCTACACCTCGTTCCGCCATCTCAAGGCGCTTGCCGTCGACGTCATCAAGATCGACGGCTCGTTCGTCACCAACCTCGCCGACCAGCCGCAGGACTTCCTCTTCGTCAAGACCCTGCAGGAGCTCGCCCGCGGGTTCGGGTTGAAGACCGTCGCCGAATGCGTCGAGACCGAAGAGGTCGCGCAGATGCTCGCCGACGAGGGCGTGCACTACCTGCAGGGCTATTTCTTCGGCCGACCGAGCTTCGATCGCCCGTGGCTCGACGACGACGTCGTGGGCTCATTGCAAAAACGTGCCGTCGGCCACCCGTAACGGCCGCATGACGGCCCGGCTACCACCGGCCCGACGCCGATCGTCGCCCGGGACCGGCGGTCGCGAGCCGATAGGAGTGGACTCCGAAAGCTGCTAATCTTGCCGCCGGGCAATCTTCCGCCGCGCAATCCCGTGGAGTGGGAGCCGCGCGGGCGGTGCCCCGCAGCGGCGGGCTCGCCGTGCGACACCAGAGGGTGAGGGCAGCGGCGTGTCGGTCAATGAGCATCCCGGGGCCCGGCGGCACGGGCGCCAGGCGCGCCGGATGCGCCGTGCGGCGGCGCGCGACGAGGCCTCGCGGGTGGTCGGCCCCGGGCTCACGGGTGGCGCCTACCGGCCGCTCACGGACGGTGCCATCAAGCGCATCCACGACGCCGCGCTCGACATCCTCGAGCGCATCGGCATGGCCGCCACCATCCCCGAGGTCGAGAAGCTTGCGCTCGAGAAGGGCTGCTCGCTCGACGACCGCGGGCGCCTGCGCTTCCCGCGCGCGCTGACCGAAGACGTCATCGCCGGGGCGGGGCGCGACATCGTCCTCTGCGGCCGCGATCCCGAGCACGACTTGGACCTCAGGGATACCCGCGTGCACTTCGGCACCGCCGGCGCCGCGGTCAAGGTGCCCGACTTCGAGACCGGGCTCTATCGCGGCTCGACGCTCCTCGACCTCTACGATTTCGCGCGCCTCGTCGACCGGCTCCACACGGTGCACTGGTTCAGCCGCACGGTGGTGGCGACCGAACTCACCGACCTCTTCGAGCTCGATATCAACACCGCGTACGCCTGCGTGGCGGGTACGAGCAAGCACATCGGCCTGAGCCTGACGTCGGGCCGCCACGTCGAGGCGGTGGTGGCGATGTTCGACGCCATTCTCGGCGGCGAGGGCCGCTTCCGCGAGCGCCCGTTCTGCCAGGTGCACTGCACCGCTGTCGTTTCGCCGCTGCGCTACGCCGAGGACAGCTGCAAGGTCGCGGTGGCGGCGGCGCGCGGCGGCATGCCGGTGAACCTGATCGTCGCTTCCCAGGCGGGGGCGACGGCGCCGGCGGCGCTCGCCGGCGCACTGGTGCAGAGCACCGCCGAGACCCTGAGCGGCCTGATCATGGTCAACCTCGTCGCACCCGGGCACCCGGTGATCTTCAGCAACTGGCCCTTCGCCTCGGACCTGCGCACCGGCGCGTTCACCGGCGGCGGCGGCGAGGAGGCGCTGCTCAACGCGGCGTCCGCGCAGATCGCCAACTTCTACGGCCTGCCGAGCGGGGTGGCGGCGGGCATGGCCGATTCGAAGCTGCCCGACTTCCAGGCCGGTTACGAAAAGGCGGTGACGACGACGCTGGCGGGCCTCGCCGGAGCCAACCTCGTTTACGAATCGGCGGGCATGCTCGCCAGCCTGCTGGGCTGCTCGTTCGAGACCCTGGTCATGGACCACGATCTGCTGGGCACCGTGCAGCGCACGGTGCGCGGCATCGAGGTCACCGACGAGACGCTCTCGGTCGCGGCGATCGAGGAGGCCGTCGACGGGCCCGGCCACTACCTCGGCCACGCCCAGACGCTCAGCCTGATGGAGACCGAGTACCTCTATCCCGAACTCGGCGACCGGCGCACCCCCGACGACTGGGAGGAAGCCGGCGCGCACGACATGCGCACCCGCGCCCGCGAGCGCGTGCGCGAACTCCTCGCCGCGCACTACCCCGAGTACATCGAGCCGGCCGTCGACGCCGCGATCCGCGAGCGCTACCCGATCCGCCTGCCGCGCGAGGCGATGCGGCCGGACAACGGGCGCTGGTAGCGCGGTCGGCGGCCGGGCCGCGC
>JAZFVR010000002.1:0-3882 GCA_036447835.1 Alphaproteobacteria bacterium
CCTGATCGCGCCGATCGCGATGGACCAGGGCTTGCGCTTCGCCATCCGCGAGGGCGGGCGCACGGTCGGCGCCGGCGTCGTCACCGAGATCATCGAGTAACCAGGGCGGTCGCCCGGGAACGTGGGCACAGGCGCGGGGCGACGCGCTCGGCCGAGAGGCCTTGCAGCGCGTGCGGGCGGCTCCGCAGGGTGGGCCCGGTGGAAGCGACAGGAGTGTAGCTCAATTGGTAGAGCACCGGTCTCCAAAACCGGGGGTTGGGGGTTCGAGCCCCTCCACTCCTGCCACTGCTGCCGCTGATTCCCGGCAACCCGGACAGATGACCGCCCAGACGAGGATGCGTGGGCACGATGGCTAAGACCTCGCCGAACGAGTTCATGCGACAGGTTCGCCAGGAGACCTCCAAGGTTACCTGGCCGACGCGCAAGGAGCTCGCGGTGACTACCGGGATGGTTTTCGTGATGGTCACGGTGATGGCGGTGTTCTTTCTCTTCGTAGACTGGTTGCTGTCGCTCGGCGTGCGCGGCATCCTCGGTCTCGGAGCCTGAGCCGATGGCCAAGCGCTGGTACATCGTCCACGTCTACTCGGGCTTCGAGAAGAAGGTCGCGCAGGCAATACGGGAGCAGGCGATCATCAAGGATCTCGAGGAAGAGTTCGAGGATGTCATGGTGCCCTCCGAGGAGGTGGTCGAGATGCGCCGCGGCCAGAAGGTTTCGTCGGAACGCAAATTCTTTCCCGGCTACGTGCTGGTCAATATGGAGCTCAACGACGAGACCTGGCACATGGTCAAGAACACGCCCAAGGTGACCGGCTTCCTCGGCGGCGGCGGCCACCCGGTGCCGATCTCGGAGGCCGAGGCCGACCGCATCCTGCGCCAGGTCAAGGAAGGCGTCGAGCGGCCCAAGCCGTCGATCAGCTTCGAGATCGGCGAGACCGTGCGGGTCTGCGACGGCCCCTTCACCTCGTTCAACGGGCTCGTCGAGGACGTCGACGAGGAGCGGGCGCGGCTCAAGGTCGCGGTCTCGATCTTCGGGCGCGCGACGCCCGTCGAGCTCGAGTACTCGCAGGTCGAGAAGACCTGAGCGCGATGCGGCCGCCACAGCGGGCGGCGTCACTGCGGGAGGCTCGCCATGGCCGTACCGCGGGCCCACAGGATTGAGGGAGCGAAATGGCGAAGAAGATTACCGGTTACATCAAGCTCGAGGTGCCGGCGGGCAAGGCGAACCCATCACCGCCGATCGGCCCGGCGTTGGGCCAGCGCGGCCTCAACATCATGGAGTTCTGCAAGACCTTCAACGCCGAAACGCAGAACATGGAGCCGGGCATGCCGATTCCGGTGGTGGTCACGGTCTACGGCGACCGCAGCTTCAGCTTCATCACCAAGACGCCGCCGGCGAGCTACTTCCTCAAGAAGGCGGCGCGCCTGGAGAAGGGCGGCGCGACGCCGGGGCGCGAGAGCGCGGGCCAGGTGACGATGGCGCAGGTGCGCGAGATCGCCCAGCAGAAGATGGTCGATCTCAACGCCATTGATCTCGACGCGGCGTGCAAGACGATCGCCGGATCGGCCCGCTCGATGGGCCTCGACGTGGTGGAGTAGGACGATGGCGAGAAAGGGCAAGCGGCTGGCCAACGCTTACGAGGCCATCGACCCCGTCGCGGCGTATCCACTCACCGATGCGGTGAAGATGCTCAAGGAGCGGGCGCAGACGAAGTTCGACGAGACCATCGAGATCGCGCTCAACCTCGGCGTCGACCCGCGCCACGCCGACCAGATGGTGCGCGGCGTGGTGCAACTTCCCCACGGCACCGGCAAGACGCTGCGCGTGGCGGCGTTCGCGCGCGGGGCCAAGGCCGACGAGGCGAAGGAGGCCGGCGCCGATTTGGTCGGGGCCGAGGACCTGGCGGAGCGGGTGCAGAATGGCGACATCGACTTCGACCGTTGCGTCGCCACGCCCGACATGATGCCGGTGGTCGGAAAGCTCGGCAAGGTGCTCGGCCCGCGTGGGCTGATGCCTAACCCCAAGCTCGGCACGGTGACCCAGGACATCGCCGCCGCCATCACCGCGGTCAAGGGCGGCCAGGTGCAGTTCCGCGTCGAGAAGGCGGGCATCGTCCACGCCGGCGTCGGCAAGGCGAGTTTCAGCGAGGCGCAGCTCATCGAGAACGTGCGCGCCTTCGTCGGCGCGATCAACCAGGCCAAGCCGTCGGGCGCCAAGGGCACGTTCCTCATGAAGATGGCGCTGAGCTCGACCATGGGGCCAGGCATCAAGGTCGACGTCGCCAGCGTCTCGGGCGCGTGAGCGACGTGGCCGCAAGAGATTTCGCCGCCCGCCGGCAGACGCCGGCGCTGGCGGCGGTGAACGGGGAGGGGGCGAGCGCCCTCTCTCCAACCTGTCCGAGACTGCGGGTGTCGCGGCGGCCTGGCCGCCGGGATCCAATGGGCTCGTCCCGCCCGCACAGACGGGGGTCGATTCCGAATTCCGAGCGCCCTCGGGCGCGCGGCCGGGGTTCGAACTTCTGGGACAGGTGGACCGGACCCGACCGGCTCGCCGGCGGGGTCCATGTGCAACCGGGGCTGTTCGGCGCCATCCGGCGTCCGGTCGGCCTCTCCTGACGGAGAAGATCAGTGGACCGATCGCAAAAGGAGCAGATCGTCGCGACGCTGCATCGGATCTTCGCCGACGCCGCGCTGGTGGTGGTTACCCGCCCGCAAGGCCTGACGGTTGCCGAGGCCACCGAGCTACGCCAACAGATGGGGCAGGCGGGCGCAACCTACCGGGTGGTCAAGAACCGACTCACCCGGCTGGCGCTCGAAGGCACCCCCTACACGGCGCTCTTGGATCTGTTCTCGGGACCAACCGCCATCGCGTATTCGGAGGATCCGGTGGCGGCGGCGAAGGTTGCGGTCAACTACGCGAAAGGGAACGAGAAGCTGGTCATCCTCGGCGGCGCGCTGCGCGAGAACGTTCTCGACGGCGCAGGCGTCAAGGCGCTCGCAACGTTGCCCTCGCTCGACGAGCTGCGCGGCAGGCTGGTCGGCTTGCTGCAGGCTCCGGCGACCAAGGTGGCGCGCGTGCTGCAGGCGCCGGCCGGGCAGTTGGCCCGCGTGCTCAACGCGTATGCGACCAAGGATGAAGCGGCGTGAAGCGATCGATCCGGACCCGTTTGGACCCAATCGAGACACATTCGAACCAAGGAGAAAACGATGGCTGATCTGGCCAAGATTGCAGACGACCTCTCGGGCCTCACCGTGCTCGAGGCGGCCGAGCTGAGCACGATGCTCGAAGAGAAGTGGGGCGTTTCCGCCGCCGCGCCGGTGGCGATGATCGCGCCCGGCGCCGCACCGGCGGGCGAGGTCGCCGCGGCCGAGGAGCAGACCGAGTTCACCGTCGTGTTGGTGGCGATCGGCGACAAGAAGATCAACGTCATCAAGGAGGTCCGCGCCATCACCGCGCTCGGGCTCAAGGAGGCGAAGGATCTCGTCGAATCGGCGCCGAAGACGGTCAAGGAAGGCGTGTCCAAGGACGAGGCCGCCAAGCTCAAGGAGCAGATCGAAAGCGCCGGGGCGACGGTTGAGATCAAGTAGCGCCACGCTGGCGTGGCGGCGGTCGCCGTTTCGTGGCGGCGGCCACGGCGCATGCCCGGCGATTCCGTCGCGCGCGTGCGCGCAACCGGTCTGCGGTCGCTTCTGCGACCGTACCCAATAGTCCGACGAAGACTCGAGGAGCCCGTATGTCACATATCTTTTCGCGCCACAAGCCTACGCGCCGGACGTTCGGTCACATTCCGACCGTCGCACCGATGCCGAATCTGATCGAGGTGCAGAAGAACTCGTACGACCAGTTCCTGCAGGCCTTCGTGCCGCACGGGGAGCGCACCGACA
>JAZFVR010000003.1:0-4319 GCA_036447835.1 Alphaproteobacteria bacterium
CGCCGACCCGACCTGTGGGCGGCTTACGTCGCGGAGGCGAAAGACGATTGATAGCGAAAGCCAAAACGACTAAATCGTTCTGGCTTTGCGTTAAGAGTGAGGAAAGGGCGAAGGCCATGAACACCATCGAGGAGCTCGAGCGCGAGCAGATCACCAAATTGACCGAATCCCGGTCGATACCCGAATTCGCGCCGGGTGACACGGTGCGGGTCAAGGTCAAGGTCGTCGAGGGCACGCGCGAGCGCATCCAGGTGTTCGAGGGCGTGTGCATCGCGCGCCGCAACCGCGGCCTCAACTCGTCGTTCACGGTGCGCAAGATTTCTTACGGCGAAGGCGTCGAGCGCGTCTTCCCGCTCTATTCGCCGCGCATCGACGCCATCGAGGTGGTGCGCCGCGGCGACGTGCGCCGGGCCAAGCTCTACTACCTGCGCGGCCGCCGGGGAAAACGCGCCCGCATCGCCGAGAAGACCACCGGCGCCGCGGCCAAGGCCGCCGCCGCCGAAAAGGAGGCGGCGCGCGAGCAGGCGGCCGCTGAGAGCGCGCGCAAGACGAAGGTCGGCGAGGCCTCCTGAGGCGGCCCGGCCCGCCGTCACGAGGACCGGTGGACGCATTACGGCTTTGGCCGGCGCTTCCGGCGCGCTATCTTCAATGACGACAGGAAGGGCGAGCGGCCCAAGGGGGGACGCTCGCGAGAGAAGGGGCGTTCGATGTCCGAGCCGCGCACGCTGTTCGACAAGATCTGGCAGAGCCACCTCGTCGATACCCAGGACGACGGCACCTGCCTCATCTACATAGACCGCCACCTCGTCCACGAGGTGACGAGCCCGCAGGCGTTCGAGGGGCTGCGTAGCGCCGGGCGCGCCGTGCGGCGAACGCAGGCGACGCTCGCCGTCGCCGACCACAACGTGCCCACCACCGACCGCAGCAAGGGCATCGACGACGAGGAATCGCGCATCCAGGTCGAGACGCTCCGGCGCAACTGCGCCGAGTTCGGCGTCGAGCTCTACGACATGGACGACGTGCGCCAGGGCATCGTCCACATCATCGGGCCCGAACAGGGCTTCACCCAGCCGGGCATGACCATCGTCTGCGGCGACAGCCACACCGCCACCCACGGCGCCTTCGGCGCGCTCGCCTTCGGCATCGGCACGTCCGAGGTCGAGCACGTGCTGGCGACGCAGACGCTGATCCAGCGCCCGGCGAAGAACATGCGCATCACGGTGGAGGGCGCGCTTCCCCTCGGCGTCACCGCGAAGGACCTGATCCTCGCCGTCATCGGCGAGATCGGCACCGCGGGCGGCACCGGACACGTCATCGAATACGCCGGCGAGGCGGTGCGCGCGCTCTCCATGGAAGGGCGCATGACCGTGTGCAACATGTCGATCGAGGCGGGCGCGCGCGCCGGCCTCGTGGCGCCCGACGAGACCACCTTCGCATACCTCGAGGGCCGGCCGATGGTTCCCAAGGCGGGCGCCTGGGAGCAGGCGGTGGCGCACTGGAAGACGCTGCCCTCGGACGAAGGCGTCGCCTACGACACCGAGGTGACGCTCGACGCCGCCAAGATCGCGCCGTTGGTCACCTGGGGCACCAGCCCCCAGGACGTGGCTCCGATAACGGGGCGCGTTCCCGACCCGGCCGACGAGCCCGACGAGGCGAAGCGCCTATCGATTGTGCGCTCGCTCGAGTACATGGGGCTCGCGCCCGGCACGCGCCTCACCGACGTGACCATCGACACGGTGTTCATCGGCTCGTGCACCAACGGCCGCATCGAGGACCTGCGCGCCGCGGCCGAGGTGGCGCGGGGCCGCAAGGTGGCGGAGCACGTCCAGGCGCTGGTCGTGCCCGGCTCGGGCCTGGTCAAGGAGCAGGCCGAGGCCGAGGGGCTCGACAGGGTGTTCACCGAGGCCGGCTTCGAGTGGCGCGAGCCCGGCTGCTCGATGTGCCTGGCCATGAACGCCGACAAGCTCAAGCCCGGCGAGCGCTCGGCCTCGACCTCGAACCGCAACTTCGAGGGCCGCCAGGGGCCCGGCGGGCGCACCCATCTGGTGAGCCCGGCGATGGCCGCCGCCGCCGCGGTCACCGGGCGCCTCGCCGACGTGCGCGAGCTGGTGTGAGGGAGCGACGAGCGATGGAGAAGTTCACCGGCTTCACCGGGGTCGCGGCGCCGTTGCCGGCGATCAACGTCGACACCGACAAGATCATCCCGGCGCGCTTCCTCAAGACGATCAAGCGCTCGGGGCTGGGCAAGTCGCTGTTCAACGACCTGCGCTTCGAGCCGGACGGCTCGGAAAAGCCCGACTTCGTCCTCAACCAGGCGCCCTATCGCGAGGCCGAGATTCTCGTCGTCGGCGACAACTTCGGCTGCGGCTCGAGCCGCGAGCACGCGCCGTGGGCGCTCGCCGACTTCGGTATCCGCTGCGTCATCGGCACCTCGTTCGCCGACATCTTCTACAACAACGCCTTCAAGAACGGGCTGCTGCCGATCACGCTCTCCGAAGACGAGGTCGCGGCGCTGATGGAGGACGCAGGGCGCGGCGCCAACGCGCGGCTCACCATCGACCTCGAGAAGCAGACGATCACGCGCCCCGACGGCGATGTGCTGCGCTTCGACATCGACCCGTTCCGCAAGCACTGCCTGTTGAACGCCCTCGACGACATCGGCCTCACCTTCGAGAAGACGCCGAAGATCGACGGCTTCGAGGCCGCCCAGCGCCTGGCACAACCGTGGCTTTACGGCTGATGCATTATGTGTGAGTGGGGGCCCTGAACGATGGCGGCGAACCGCAAGCTCCTGATCCTTTCCGGCGACGGCATCGGGCCCGAGGTGGTGCGCGAGGTGCGCCGCATCATCGACTGGCTCGACAAGCGTCGCGGTGTCGGCTTCGACGTCGGCGAGGGGCTCATCGGCGGCGCCGCCTACGACGCCACCGGCACGCCGTTCCCCGACGAGACGCTCGCGGCGGCGCTCGAATGCGACGCCGTCCTGTTCGGCGCCGTCGGCGGGCCCAAGTGGGAGGGACTCGACTTCTCGCTCAGGCCCGAGCGCGGGCTCCTCGGCCTACGCAAGGAGCTCGAGCTGTTCGCCAACCTGCGCCCCGCCGTGGTGTTCGACGCGCTCGCCGACGCCTCGACGCTCAAGCGCGACCTCGTCGCCGGCCTCGACATCATGATCGTGCGCGAGCTCACCGGCGGCATCTACTTCGGCGAGCCGCGCGGCGTCGAGACGCTTCCCGGCGGTGGCCGCCGCGGTGTCAACACCGAGGTCTACTGTACGGACGAGATCCAGCGCGTGGCGCGCGTCGCCTTCGAGCTCGCGCGCAAGCGCGGCGGCCTCGTCCACTCGATCGACAAGGCCAACGTGCTCGAGAGCAGCGAGCTTTGGCGCGACGAGGTGCAGCAGCTGCACGACGCCGAGTATGCGGACGTCGAGCTCAGGCACATGTACGCCGACAACGCTGCGATGCAGCTGGTGCGCGAGCCCAAGCAGTTCGACGTCATGGTCACGACGAACATGTTCGGCGACATCCTGTCCGACTGCGCCGCCATGCTCACCGGCTCGCTCGGCATGCTGCCGTCGGCGTCGCTGGGGGCGCCCGATGCGGACGGCTTCAGCCGCGGTCTCTACGAGCCGGTGCATGGCTCGGCGCCCGACATCGCCGGCAAGAACATGGCCAATCCGCTGGCCGAGGTCTTGAGCCTCTCGATGCTGCTGCGCTATTCGTTCGGCATGGCCGAGGACGCCGAGATTATCGACAAGGCGGTCGAGAACGTGCTCGCCGGGGGCCTGCGCACTGCCGACATCATGCAGCCCAAGAAGGCCAGGGTGTCGACGAGCGTCATGGGAGACGCGCTGCTGCACCAACTCGACAAGCTCGCCGCGTAAGGCCGCGGGGATAAGGAGCGAACCATGGGCTACAAGGTTGCGGTGGTCGGCGCCACGGGGGCGGTGGGGCGCGAGCTCCTGCGGACGCTCGCCGAGCGCGAGTTCCCGGCCGACGAGGTGGTGGCGCTGGCGTCGGAGCGCTCCGCCGGCAAGGAGATCTCGTTCGGCGACGACGCGGTGCTCGCGGTCCGCGATCTCGAGACCTACGATTTCGCCGGCACCGACATCGCGTTGTTCTCGCCCGGCGCCAAGGTCTCGGCCGTGCACGCGCCGCGTGCCGCCGAGGCGGGCTGCGTCGTCATCGACAATACCTCGCATTTTCGCATGGACCCGGATGTGCCGCTGGTGGTGCCCGAGGTCAACGCCGAGGCGATCTCCGGCTATAGCAAGCGCAACATCATCGCCAACCCCAACTGCTCGACCATGCAGATGGTCG
>JAZFVR010000004.1:0-4344 GCA_036447835.1 Alphaproteobacteria bacterium
CCGGTACGATGCCTTTGGACGGAAAGATGATGAGTGTCTCAAGCGCTAGGCGGCTAATGGCGCGCCGAAACATCCTTAGCTGCCCCTCATTGCTATTGCTTGTCCCTGGTCCAGCCCTGGCCACCAACTATAGCAGAAGATGCGCCGGTTTTGAGGTCCCCGCCGCGAAGGATTCGTGCCCTCGTCGCCTCGCCTCTGCCGGGCCGCGGCCCGGCGGGCGTCCCCAGGCGCCGACGGCCTAGCCGAGATTTTTCAACTTTATCACGAATTTTACTACCGTCTCGGGCTCGAAATCGCGATCCTGCGTGAAATTGCGCTCGACCTCGACGCCGACGAACACGCACTCGTCCTGATAGGCGAGTCCGGCGCCGACGTTGATCGTGTCCGAATTCGAGAGATCGCGGCGAGTGTGGGCGGTAACCGACCAGTAGGGGTTGAGTTGTGCGCGGGCGGACATGTCGATTTCCTCGCGCTTCCCCAAGGCCTGGAGATCGGCCGGCCCGTCGTCGAGCGACAGGAACCCGAGGTTGAATCGCAGCCATTCGGGACCGACGGCGAAGCCGACTTCGGTCCGGCGCGAGGAGAAGTCGTCGCGATCGAGCCGGAACCGGTAGATCAGGTCGAGGTATTCTGCGGGCGACACTTCCACCCGGCCGACCAGGTCGGACACATTTTCTTCGAGGCCGCTGCCTGCGGCGAAGGTACTGTCTGCCTTTACCCGGAAGGATTGGCCGATGAACGCGGTCGCCCGGCCGCCGCCGATTCCGTAAGCCCCGACGCGTATTCCGTAGCTCAGCCGGGGGCCGCCCTCGACCCGGTCGAGGCCTGGAAAACGGTGCAGACTCAATAGGTTGGTGTCATCGAACTCGAAATCCTGGCTGTCCTCGTTGGGAATTTCGTCCGGGTTGCCACCGTGGGGACTGATCGCGAACTTCACCACCGGTTCGATGACCTGGCGAACCGAGCCGGAGCTCCGCACCCACGGGTAGCGCCAGTCGAGCGCGAGCGTGGGAACGACGCGACCGGTCAAACCGTTCTCGGTGGTCGGGTTTGTCTGGCCGGGAACGACCACGTCGTCGACCAAGTAAAGATCGCCGCGCAGGCTCGCGGTGAGGGTGTAGATATCGCCGGCGGGCCCCAGGTAGGGCAGCTGCCAGCCCCCGTTGAGCGAGATGCGGCGGCTGTCGGTCCCTTCGCTGCGCGAGAGCGACATGAGGTTGGCGTCGAGCGTGTAATGACCGCCGAACGCGCCGCCGTCGCTTTTGAACTGGTAATCGGCGATGGGCAGAATGAGCGGCGTTTCGCCGGGATCGTCGTCGATTTCGAGACCCTGGAACGCGTAGTTGTTGATAGCGGCGTAGTCGCGACCCTTGAATCTCTCCAGGTAAAGGCGCGTGGTCAGTGTGTCCCCGAAGCCGAAACCGTAGCGCCTGAGATAGGTGTCGTCGGTCGAGCGTTCGAGCTGATATCCCCAGCGCCAGGTATCGGTAAGATCGAACTGTCCTGTTCCCTCGATGTGACCGCGGGTGTCGCGCCCGCCGACGAGCTCGCCATCGTCGCCGCGCTGCTCGGGCCGGGTGATGCTTCCCGCAAGCCGGAACTGGCCCGAGGCGGTGCGATGGCGGTATTCGCCGGCAAGCACGACGCCCTCGCGGCTGGTGAATATAGGCTCGAAAGTGGCGTCGCGATTCGGCGCCAGATTGAAGTAATAGGGAACCTGAACGTTGAAGCCGAGCAGGCTGCTGCTGCCGTAGCTCGGGGTGAGGAAGCCGCTGCGCCGATTTACCGTGGGATCGGGGTGCGTGAAGTAAGGCGTGTAGGCGACGGGAATACCGAAGACCTCGAGAAACGCGTCGCGGTATTCGATCTCTTGGCGCCTCTGGTCGTGCACCACCCGCGCCGCCTTGATTTGCCAGATCGGGGGGCGATCGGGATGCTCCGGGCACAGTTTGCAGGGCGAATACACCGCCTTGCGCATTTCCGTGCGGTTGCCGCCGCTGCGCACCGCGCCGTTAGCGGCGAAGCGCGACTCATCGGTGAGCAGGATGCGGATGTCGCGGACGATGCCGCGCTTCATCTCGTCGGTCAGTTCGAGATGATCGGCGAACAGGACCTCGCCGGTCGGCTCGAGCAGGGAGACGTTGCCCGAGGCGATAACGGTGTCGGTCTTCTCGTTATAGGTGACCTGGTCGGCGAGCAGAAGGCGTTCGCCCTGGGCGATCTCGACGTTGCCCGAGGCGACGACCAGGCCCCGTTTCCGGTCGTAGGTGAGTTCGTCGGCGCGCATCACCACCGGGGCGCCCGGTTCGTGCATTTCCAGCGCGCGCGCGGTGGAGGCTGCAACAAGATACAGCACGAGGAGTCCGACTGCCAGGCTCCTAACCATCTTCGAGGTGGAGGAGCATGGCGGGGCCGGGCGCCAAGCGCGCCGGATCGACGAAACGCGGCGACTGCGACAGCCACACCACGCCGGCGAGTGCGAGCGTGACGAACGGCGTCGCCGTCACGAGCTGGCGCCGCATGTATCGGGTTGTCCCCCTCATGGGTGGATTATAATCGTTGTGCCTCGGTAGGCTACAAGAGACCGTTGAGACATCACGAAAAATTCGCTTGGTATCGCGTTGTGAAAATCGTGACGACGCCGCGTCGAACCGCGCATTACGCCATGCCGTGCGCGACGATGGATCGGCGCGTGGCGTTGCGCCTGGTTGCAACTAGGGCTTTCCTTCCCCGCTCCATTGGCTAAATTCTGGACTCGCACCGCAAAGCGCGCTTCGGCGCCGCCGCGATCCCGCCAGTCGACGAGACGAGGAACCCATGAAAATCGCCTTTTCCGCCAAGCCCGAAGCCCGGCCCGACGCGCTCGTCGTCGGCGTCTTCAAGAAGCGGGTGCTGACCACGTCGGCTGCCGCGGTCGATCGCCAGACCGAACGAGCGCTCACCCGGGCGATGGCGGCGGGCCGCTTTACCGGCGCCAGGAGCCAGTTCCTCGATATCGTCGCGCCGGCGGGTGCGAGCGCCCGGCGCGTGGTGCTCGCCGGTCTCGGCAAGCGCGGCGCGCTCGACGAGCTCGGCGTCCAGGCCGTGGGCGGAGAGCTCGTCGCCCATCTCAACCGCGTCGGCGCGAAGCAGGCCACGGTGATCGTCGACGGCTGGGGTGGCCGCGGCAAGTTCACGGCCGCGCTGCAGGCGGCGAACCTCGCCTACGGCGCGCGGCTGTGCGGTTACCGCTTCGACAAATACCGCACCAAGGAAAAGGAGAAGGACAAGCCGACGCTCGAGGCGCTCACCGTGGTGGTGCGCCAGACGCGCCCGGCCCAGGCGGCGTTCGCCCGCCTCGAGCGCATCGCCGACGGCGTGTTCTTCACCCGCGATCTGGTGTCCGAGCCGGCCAACGTCATCTACCCCGAAACCCTCGCCGCCCAGGCCAAGACGCTGTCGAAGCTCGGCGTCGACGTCGAGGTCTTCACCGAGGCGCGCATGCGCAAGCTGGGCATGAACTCGCTCCTCGCCGTGGGCCAGGGCAGCGATCGCGACTCGCGGCTCGTGGTGATGCACTGGAACGGCGCGCCCAAGCGCTCGAAGGCGCCGCCCCTCGCCTTCGTCGGCAAGGGCGTCACCTTCGACACCGGCGGCATCTCGATCAAGCCGGCGGGCGGCATGGAGGACATGAAGTGGGACATGGGCGGCGCCGGCGTCGTCATCGGCCTGATGAAGGCGCTCGCCGGGCGCAGCGCCAAGATCGACGCGATCGGCGTCATCGGGCTGGTCGAGAACATGCCGTCGGCCGGGGCGCAGCGGCCCGGCGACGTGGTCACCTCGATGTCGGGCCAGACGATCGAGGTCATCAACACCGACGCCGAGGGGCGCCTCGTGCTGGCCGACGCGCTGTGGTACTGCCAGACCAAGTTCAAGCCGCGCGTGATGATCGACCTCGCCACGCTGACCGGCGCCATCATCGTCGCGCTCGGCAGCTACCGTGCCGGCCTCTTCGCCAACGACGACAAGCTCGCCGACCGCCTCGCCGCCGCCGGCAAGGCGACGGGCGAGGAGGTGTGGCGCATGCCGCTCGGCGAGCGCTACGACAAGGACATCGATTCGGCCATCGCCGACATGAAGAACGTCGGCAAGAATCGCGAGGCGGGCAGCGTCACCGCGGCGCAGTTCCTGCAGCGCTTCGTCGGCGAGACGACGTGGGCGCATCTCGACATCGCCGCGGTGACGTGGTCGAAGTCCGCTACCGCGACCGTGCCCAAGGGCGGCACCGGCTTCGGCGTGCGCCTGCTCGACCGCTTCGTCGCCGACAACTACGAGCGCTGAACGTTGTTACCTCTCAGCCGTCAG
>JAZFVR010000005.1:0-3581 GCA_036447835.1 Alphaproteobacteria bacterium
GCAGAAGGAGATCGCGGAGCGCGAGATTCGCCTCAACGAGTTGCGCCTCGCGCTCCAGCAGAGCGACGACGAGCTGACCAAGCAACGCGAGTTGTCGACGCGGGCTCGGTCGCAGGTCGAGATTCTCAATCAGCAGGTGGCCGCGTTGCGGCGACAGCTCGCCCGCATCGCGAAGGCGCTCGAGTTGGCCGAGGCGGAAGCCGAGGAGCAGAAGACGGTCATCGTCAACCTCGGGCGCCGGCTCAATCTGGCGCTCGCCGGCAAGGTCGAGGAGCTGCAGCGCTACCGCTCGGAATTCTTCGGGCGCCTGCGCGAGGTGCTCGGCAACCGGCCCGGCATCCGCATCGAGGGCGACCGCTTCGTCTTCCAGTCGGAGGTGCTGTTCGCCTCGGGCTCGGCCGTGCTCGAGGAGGAAGGCCAGATCCAGATGGCGCATCTGGCGCGGACTCTCATCGACATCGCCAAGGATATTCCCGACGAGATCAACTGGATCATGCGCGTCGACGGCCACACCGACAGGGTGCCGATCGCGACGGCGCAATTCCCCTCGAACTGGGAGCTTTCGACGGCGCGGGCGATCTCGGTAGTGCGCTTCCTCACCGACCAGGGCGTGGCGCCGGAGCGGCTCGCCGCCACCGGCTTCGGCGAATTTCAGCCGCTCGACCCGCGCGACGACGAGATCGCCTTCCGCCGCAACCGGCGCATCGAGCTCAAGTTGACCACCCGTTGAACCGGCGATGCGCCGGCCCGTAACCCCGAAATTCGGCGACCTGCGCGCCCTCGCCCTGGCGCTCGCCATCGGCGCCGCCGGCGGCGCGGCGTTCGCCTGGGCCAGGATGCCGCTCGCCTGGATGATGGGCGCCATGTGTCTGACCACGGCGAGTGCGCTCGCCGGGATGAAGCCGCGCGTCCCGCCGCCTTTGCGCGCGCTGATGGTCGCGGTGCTCGGGGTCATGCTGGGCAGCGCCTTCCGCCCCGAGATGCTGGAGCGCGCGGGCCAATGGGGGGTGAGTCTCTCGGCGTTGCCCCTCTACCTTTCGCTCGCCGCCGCGCTCGTCGTCGTCTATTTCCGCCGCGTCGCCCGCTACGATCGCACCACCGCCTACTTCGCGGCGATTCCCGGCGGCCTGAACGAGATGATCCTGGTCGGCAGCGCTATGGGCGGCGACGATCGCACGATCGCGCTGACGCACGCCTCGCGCATCCTCCTGGTGGTGCTGATCGTGCCGTTCTGGTTCCGCCTCGTCGCCGGCTACGTGCCGCCGGACGGCGGCGTGGGCGCGGCGTTCGCTCCGCTGGCGACGGTCCCGGCCTTCGACCTCCTCGTTCTCACGGCGTGCGGCGCCGCCGGCTATTTCGCCGCGCGGGCGCTGAGGCTGCCGGCCGCCGCGCTCACCGGGCCAATGGCCTTGAGCGCCGTGGCCCATCTCGCCGGGCTCACCGAATCGAAGCCGCCGAGCGAGTTCATCGTCATCGCCCAGGTCGTCGTCGGCAGCGCCATCGGCTGCCGCTTCGCCGGCGTGCCGGTGAAGCGCGTGCTGCGCGCCATCGCCGTCGCCGCCGGCTCGACCGTGCTGATGCTGACGGTCACCGTCGCCTTCAGCCTGTCGTTGAGCGCGGCGACCGGGCTTCCGACGCAGGCGCTGGTTCTCGCCTTCGCCCCCGGCGGCCTCGCCGAGATGAGCCTGATCGCGCTGGCGCTCGGCGTCGACCCCGCCTTCGTCTCGACCCACCACGTGGTGCGCATCTTTCTCGTCGTGGTGCTGGCGCCTCTCGTCTGGCGCGCGCTCGCGCGGGCCCTGGCCCGCCGCTCCCCGGCAACCCGTCAGCCCGCCAAGGGCGATTAGGGCTTTCCTTCCTAACGGGAGGCGTCAGCCGCTAACGAAGCGCGATTATGCCGCGTCGCCGAGCTTGATCTCGAGGCGCTTGCCGAGGGCGGCGAGCGCGGCGTCGATCTGATCGAGACGCGAATGATGGCGCAGATCGAGCAGCCGGCTGACCTGGCTGAAGTCGCAATGCAGCCGCCGCGCGAGCTCGGCCTTGCGCACGCCCTGGGCGCGCATCGTCTGGTAGAGCGCGACCTTCGCCGCGCTCAGCGTCGGCAAGGTCACCGTGGGCTGCCCCTTCGCCGGCCGCGACGGCTTCGGCACGTCCTCGCCGTCCGACATGCGGCCGATAATGCCGGTCTCGAGCGCGTCGACGGCGCGCATGAGCGCCTCCGCCTCGTCGTCGCCGAAGGTGGCGCCCTCGGGCATATCCGGGAAGGTCGCCATGATTGTGTCTTCGTCAGGCGTGAGTGTCACGGGGTAGCTATACATCGTCCTTCACTCCTTGGACCCTCTGCACCAAGGCGTCTCACATGAGTCCAAGATCCTTCTTGATCTTGGTCAGCAATCCCTTGCGAAGCTGCTTACGCGAACCGTGCATGGCAATATACGAACGGTACCTGCCGCAACGGACGAGAAGATGCCCGCCCTTTGCCGGCTCGAAAATACAGCCCTGCCTGGCCAACCAGCGTTTGAACTGGTTGCTGTTCACAGCTTACAAAATATGGCAGATGTGCCCAGTATTTTCAAGCAATAATTAGGCAAAAGTGCCATATAGCCTGAAGGATGGGCGTTGGTGGCGAGGACCACACGAAGCACGGTCATTCGGCGGAAAGCGACGCGACTTCGCCGTTCGTCGCCGCGCGGTCGGTGTCGAACTGGAGCTCGGCAAGGCGCGCGTAAAGGCCCCCTTGGGCGATCAGCTCGTGGTGCGTGCCGACGGCGACGACGCGGCCCCGGTCGATGACGACGATGCGGTCGGCCTGGAGCACCGTCGCCAAGCGGTGAGCGATGACGATCGTGGTGCGCCCGGCCATGAGGCGTTCGAGCGCCGTCTGCACCGCACGCTCGCTCTCGGCGTCGAGCGAGCTGGTCGCCTCGTCGAGCAGCAGCACCGGCGCGTTGCGCAGCAGCGCCCGGGCGATGGCGATGCGCTGGCGCTGGCCGCCCGAGAGGCGCACCCCGCGCTCGCCGAGATAGGTCGCGAAGCCCTGCGGCAAGCGGTCGATGAACTCGGTCGCGGCCGCGGCCTCGGCCGCGGCGCGCACGTCGCGGTCGTCGGCGTCGGGACGGCCGTAGCGGATGTTGTCGGCGGCGGCGGCCGCGAACACCACGGGTTCCTGCGGCACCAGCGCCATGCGCGCGCGCACCGCCGCGGGGTCGGCCTCGCACAGGTTCACGCCGTCGAGCGCGATGACGCCGTCGTCGGGGTCGTAGAAGCGCAGCAGAAGCTGGAACACGGTCGTCTTGCCCGCGCCAGACGGCCCCACGAGGGCGACGGTCTCGCCGGGCTCGACGCTGAGGCTGAAGCGTTCGAGCGCCGCGGCCTCGGGCCGCGTTGGGTAGTGGAAGGTGACGTCGTCGAAGACGACGCGACCGGCGGGCGGATCGGGCAGTGGCACCGGGTTATCCGGCGCCGTGATATCCGGTTCGGTCGCCAGCAGGTCCATGAGCCGCTCGGCGGCGCCGGCGGCGCGCTGCAGCTCGCCGACCACCTCGGCCAACCCGCCGACCGAGCCGGCGACCACGACCGCG
>JAZFVR010000006.1:0-12258 GCA_036447835.1 Alphaproteobacteria bacterium
AGCCCGAGAACAGCTCCCAGTTGGCCTGCACCTTGACCGCCCAGTCGCGCGCTCGCCTTACTTCCCGCGCATCGACGTCGTCGGCGAATACAACTACGAGGACGACGACGAGGGCGTGATCGGCACGGATGTAGGATGCTTGGGTCTTCGGCGCGAGCCTGCGGATCGTCATGTCCTCGATCATGCGCCGGGGCAACCCGCGCCTTGGCGTGACGATTCGCACGCCGGACCGACGCCGCGGTCAGGCGTCGAGCGTGAGTTTGGATTTGGGCACCGAGATGCAGGTCAGGCACGAGCCGGCCTCGGGCTCCGCCCCGGGCTCGCCGACGTAGTCGACTTCGCCCGACTTGATTGCCGTAATGCAGGTGCCGCAATTGCCGGCGCGGCAACCGGAGTCGATGACCACGTCGTTGTCCTCGGCGAAATCGAGAAGCGACGAGGCCTGCGGATCCCAGGTGCAGGTCTTGCCCGACTTGGCGAACACCACCTCGATCGCGTCCCCGCCGGCGGCCTCGGCCGGAGGCTTCGCTTCCTTCGCCTTCTTCACCGTGGCCGGCCCGAACGCCTCGTAATGGATATTGCCCTTCGGCACGCCCCACGCCTCGAGGTCGGGTACGATGCTGTTCATCATCGGCGGCGGGCCGCACATGTAGTAATCGTAGTTGCTCGACGGCAGAACCTCCTTGAACAGGTCGACGCTCACGCGCGCCGCCTGCTGATAGTCGTGACCCTCGACGTCGGTGTCGAGGGGCGACGAATAGCAGACCTGCAGGTGGACGTTCTTGTGCTCGTTGGCAACCTTCTCCAGGTGCTCCTTCATCACGTGCTCGCGTGAGTTCCGCAAGCCGTAGAAGAACCAGACCTCGCGGGTCGACCCCGATTCGCAAATCCCGTTGAGCATGCTGAGAACCGGCGTGATGCCGACCCCGCCGCCGATGAGCACGACCGGAGTATGCTTCGACATGTCGAGGAAGAAGTGGCCGCCCGGCGCCTTGACGTCGAGGATGTCGCCCTCGTCGAGCTGGTCGTGGAAGTAGCTCGACGACAGGCCGGGCGGTACTTCGGGCTTGTCGCGCGGCGGCGGCACCTTCTTGATCGACACCCGGTAGCGGTCGGGGTAATGGGGGCTGTCGGAAAGCGAGTAGCAGCGAATTATGGGCTTGCGCTGGCCCGGAACGTGCAACTGAAAGGTCAGATATTGGCCCGGAGCGAACGGCGGTAGCGGCTTCTTGTCGTGTGGCGACAGGTAGAACGAACAGATGCCGCCGCCCTCCTGCACCTTGGCCCCGATCTCGAACTTGCGATAGCCGTTCCACGAAAGCTCGTTCTTCTCGCGCTCGAACCGTCGCTGGTCCATGATGCGCTCGACCTGGACGCGCAGGAGTTCGCTTTCGGCGTCGGCGCTCCGCGCCACGACGGCGGCGCTTCGCACGTTGTTGAGGGCGAGGATTACGGCGTAGCCCGTAAGCGCCAGAAGAAAGGCGATTGCCGCAACGCTGACCAGCTGATCCATAATAGTGCCCCTAGAATTTGCGCCTGAGTTCAAGGCGCAGGCCGCGGATATCGTCGTCGAATTCCCGGAAGCCGTACATGCCGTCGGCGCGCACGATCCAGGCCTTGGTGATCGGCAGCTGACAGCGGAAGCCGACTGCGTACTGACCACCCAGCGCCGGGCGCCCGGGCTCATTGTCCCCCTCGATCACCTGCGCCGTCGCCACCTCGACGACGATCTGCTGGTCGAGCTCGAACAGATACTCGAGGCCGAGCGCCCCGCCGTAGGTGTTGCGCCCGGTGTCGTCGAGCTTGGGGAACTGGGTTATCGTGTCGGTCTCGAAGTTGATGCCCGTGTTCTTCAAGAGCCCGCGCGCCTGCTGTCCGAGGCCCTGGGGGCGGTCGAAGCCGGCCCAGAAGTTGGCGTAGGGAACCAGCGTCGTGGGCAGTCTCGTGATCAGAGAATTCTCCACGAAGAGAATGAACCCGTCGGCGGTCTGCTGCCGCCCGGGGGCGTCCTGGCCGAAGTTCCATATTCCTCGCACGCTGTTCGACAGCCACGAACCGTAGCGCCTGGTGAAGGCCGCGGTCAGGTTGTGGTAGTCGAAATCGTCGAGGTTCGCCCCCTCGCCGTCGGAGTAGCCGTAACCGATCTCCCAGTATCCCTGGTTCGCCTCGATGAAGGCCGTGACTCCGTAAATGTTCACATTGTGGTTGGCGACGTCGCCCACGGTGTCGATGAACGCCTGCGAATCGACCTGGTCGAAGCCGGCGAAGACCGTCACATCGGCGTTCGAGATGTCGAGCGCCGGGCTGTTCATGGCGGGAATCGTCGCCGCAACGCCGATGAAGGCGTCCTCGAGCCAGATGCCGTTCTGCATGAGGAGCGGCATGAAACCTACTGCGAATGGCAGGTCGATATTGTTGTACTCGCCGGTGATTCCCTGCGTGATGGGACCGACGTCGCCCTCGAAGAACAGCGCCTCGATGTTGCCGTTGAACTCGCCCTCGAAATTCTCGTCGTCGTCGTCGCCATAGAACTCGTAGCGGGTGAACTTGCCACCGCGGTCGAGCGGCCGCAGGAACGCGTGTATCCGCTCGGTCGGCGTGATGCCGAGATCGAGGTCGAGGTTGAGCCTGGTTGCTAACTGGCCTACCTCGACCGCGCCGTTGTCGGCGTAGCCGACGACGGTCTGCAAATCGCCGTAAACGTAGAAATGCGGCGCCAGCGGATTCTTGTCGCCGAGATAGGTCTTCGCTTCCGTGAACGGGCCCGCGGTGTAGATCTCGCGCCCCAGTTCGAGCAGCGGCCGCGGCGGCTTGAACTCGGTCTTGCCGCCGTAGATCTCGATCTGCGCGTCGACGTCGTACGGCTTGTCCTCGTAAGTGGGATCGGGCCGGAACACGGTCGGGTCGTGCGGAACTCGCTCGACGCCCTCGGGAATGCGGGGTTCGGTATCGGCTTCTCCGGCGAGGGTCGCGCTCCCGCCGCCAGCCAAAACGAGTGCGACGGCGAGCGCCCCCGCCACCGCCAGACCACGCGCCTCCCTGTACAACTCCTTCTCCTCCAGCATGTCGGCCCCTGGTTAATTTATGAGATTTCTGCTTAGTTTTTATTTGGTTTCTACCCAGCCTCTATTTTGTTTCTATTTTACTTCGAAAGCGACTGTGTATGGGTGTATGTCGATCATCCACTCGTTCATCGACCGCTCCATGTCGCTCGTCGCGCCGACGAAGCGCATGAAGTAGATCGGCTCGGCTCGGCTGCGCAGGCGCACCGCGAGCTTGTAGGTGCCCGGTTTGTCGAACGCCTTCGCCGGGATCTTGTATTTGGCCTTGCGCGAGCTCAGCGGCGGCAGGCTACGGCTCTCCATGCGGACGAAGGGCGGATGGTTGATCACCGTCGTCGGCTGTCCCGGCGGACGCAGGAACGGCCGCTGGTCGACGTCGAAGTTGACCGGCAGGTACATCTCGCGGTCGGTGCCCTTGACGTTGGTGGTGAGAAACTTGGTCTGCAGGTTGAACAGCTGATTGTCGTGCTTGATCCTGCCTGCGGCGAGCTCGAGCGAGTGCAGATCGGCCATGTCGCCGTTGGCGTCGACGTACCCCGATTCCCAGACGTTCCTGCCGAACGGGTTGATGAGGGCGACGTTGAGCCAGATCTCGGGCTGCGCGCCGAGCGATCCCGACGGCAGGTTGTGGCCCGGATCGGTGTTGCTTATCAGGTAGTGGAGCTTGAGCGACTTGCCGACCCGCGGCGTGCCGCTGAAGTACGGGCCGTCGATGCGCGAGCCGTTCTCCATGACCTCCTGGCGCAGGCGCCGCTTGTCCTCGAGCTTCTCGAGGTTGACCTCGATGATCTCGAACGCCTCCTCGCGATCGAAGCGGTCCTCCCACACGTCGGGGAACTCGACCTCGATCTCGCCCTCCTCGACCTTGTCCTCGAACTCCTCGGTGCCCCAGCCGGCGCGATGGTCGAACTGCAGCCACTCAACGATCGACCACTGCTCGGCTTCCGGGTTGTGCGGAAAGACGCCGGGATGGGCGATGGGATAGCCGGGCCCGTAGAACGAGTGGTTCGAGTGCTTGCGGTCCGGGTTGATCGGCTTGCCGTTGACCACCGCGGCGGGGCCTGTCTCGAACCCGGCGGCGACGCCGGGCACCTTGCCCATGTGGCATTCCTGGCAGGTGATGCCTTGTTTGGCGGCGGGCGAGGCGCGGTACTGGTCCCAGACGACCTCGAGCTTTATCCCCAGGTTCACCAGCACCTGGTGGCACGACACGCAGAACTCCGACTTCGACATCTGCTCGAACTTGACGCCCTTGGCATGAATCTTGTTGCCGCGTTCGCCCGCTTCGGTGGCCACCTTGTAGAAGCTCTTGTTTTCCACCACCTCGGCGACGCCGTCGCCGTCGAACGGTCCGTAGACGGGCTGATGAATGTCGCCCGGCACGATGCGGCGCTCGCCGTTGGCCTTGGAGTATTCCTCATCGATGCGATGGCAGGTGACGCAGGTGACGCCCTCACGCGAGATCTGGCTGCGCTCCCACAGTGGCATCTCGCGCGGCTCGCCGAGGGTGGTGCCGGCGCTCTGGTGACAGCGCACGCAGAACGTGCCGATCGTTCCTTGCGTGAGGTCGATGATCGCCTGCTCGAACTTGTGGAACATCGGCGAGATCGACGCGTAGGCGTGATTCGACGAACTCCACTCGTCGTAGATCTGCTGGTGGCACGACGCGCACTGGGAAGCGCTCGGATACGAGCTCTCGGCCAAAGCGTCAGCCTGCGCCGCGTCTGCGTCGCCTTGCGCCCGCACGGGCGCCCCCACGGCGAGCAGGATAGCGGCGATCACTGCGATCGGCAGGAACAGGCCGACCCGGCGGTTATCCATCATTTTGCGAGATCCTCATCTTGAACGACGGTTCACGATGGTATTCGTGACACAGCTGGCAATTCTCACGCACCTGTTTCGCGGAATGGCATTCGGTACAGGTCTCCTTGGTGATCGGCCCGAAGTTGCTGGCGAACGACGACGGGTCGAAATCGGTGAAGCCCGAGGCGAAGTCCGCCTTCGCGTTAAGCTGGTGACACCGCCTGCAACCCTTTTCCGGCTCGGCCAGCTTGGCGCTGCCGGCGTTGAGCAGTTTGATATGGATGTCGTGTGAGAAGACGTGATAGGGCCGCGACGACCGGCCGCGGGCGCGCCACTCGACGCTGAGGTCGTTTTCCGCGCTTTCGGCGCTGGCGAGGCTCACGGCGTGGCACTTGATGCACGCGCCGACGCCTTCCTTGCCTGCGATCAGACTGTCGCGCAGGGCGACGGCCCGCTCGCCGGACTCGTCGTCGCCGGCGTCGCGGGCCGCGGCGATACCGAACTCGATCCAGCTCGCCGCCACCGGGTCCGCGTGGCCCTTGGGCCGATATCGAATCTCGACCGAATCACCAAACCAGCCGCCCATATCGGGTTCGGCTGGCGATTCGTACTCGCCATTGGCGGCCCATGCGCAGGCGACGCGTTTGACGACCTCGGGGTTCAGCCCGGCCAGTAGCTTGGCGGCGACGGGACGACCTGCCCGCTCGTTCAGCATATCCGCCAACGGCTCGGCACCTCCCTCCGCCATGGCAAGCATAAGCTCATATACCGGCACAGTATATTCGTCCGGATCATCGGCCGCAACATCGAGCAAATAGGCGTCGAACAACGACAACTCGTCGACCGACACCGCTTCATATTCCTCTTCTTCCAGCTCCTCGGGTTCGTCGCCGGCCGCGAGCGCTTCGACGCGCTCGACAAGCGTCTCGAACGCTTCCAGCGTCGGACCGCAGGCTTCGAGGACCGAATCCGGGTCGAGCGTGTTTTCCGGCAGTTCGGGAAGTCGCAACACGACGAGCTCGCGTCGCGCCATCTGGTCGCCATGACACGACGCGCACGCCGTCTCGAACGGCGTCAGGCTCAACGAGCGGTCGCCCTCGGCCGCGGTGTGGCACGAGGCGCAGGTGGTAGGGGCGCGATCGGCGAAACGCGCGTCGACGAAATGCTTGCCCAAGTGACTCGCGTGGTCGAACGCGATCGACGTGCGTCGAAACGCGGGGAACGACTCGGAAAACGGCGGGTGATCCTTCGAGAAGCCGACGAATTGCTTCTCGTGGCAGGCGCCGCACTGGGCATCGTCGACCGTGACGATGTTCGCGTCCGCGCCCCGGTGCTCGGTGTGGCACATGAGGCACGTCGTCTCGCCGAGGCGGGGCCGGTCGCTGAACGTCGTGTTGTGGGCCTTGCGCGCCGGCCCGCCGAAGGCGTGGCAGTTCGTGCAGCTCGCGGTCACGTCGGCGGGGCGGAAGACGGCGATGGCCCAGGCGACCGCGTTGCCGTTGTGCGCTGCATGGCACGCGATGCAGTTCTCGCTGGCGATGAACCCCGCGTGTCCGGCGGATAGCGGTCCCGGCATGAACGAATTGAAACGCGCGAGCGTTCCCGTTTCGAGGCCGGTAAAGCCGCCGATGAGCGCCACGGCGATCCCGAAGGCGAGCACCGCGAGACGGCCGCGAATTCCGCGCAGCGTGCGCCGCGGGCTACACGGCGGCAGGGATTGCGAGCAGCTGCCGTCGGGCAGCGGCCCGTTGCTGCAGGCTCCGCCCGCGATGGCGGGCCGGCGACACTCGTAGCGGCCGCGGTCGTTCTGCACCGGCACGCACTCGGCGGTGCCGCCGCAGGTGCCGTCGCTGTTGGGGCCGCGCCCACACGGCTTGCCCCAGGCGCCGCCGCGCGCGCAGCGGTACTTCAACGTCGGCCGCTCATACGGGCTGCGGTCGAAGCGGTAGCGGTCGGGATCCCTGAGGTCGGTCATAGCGTGTGCACGTGCACGAGGATGAAGTGCCATACCGCGAGTACCACCATCAAGACCGACAGCGGCAGGTGGATCAGCAGCCAGCCCTTCATGATCGTCTGCGCGGTGTAATGAAAGTCGATGCGGTTCTTGTCGAAGGCGAGCTTGGCGAGCCCCTCGAGGTGGCGCTGTTCCGCCTCATCGAGATAGCGCCTGAGGTCGGCGATCTGCTGTCGCACCCAGTGGCCGCCCCTCTGCCCGCCTACCGCGTGGCTGAGAAAGTTGCGCGGCCGGCGGAAGAACGCGTGGAAGGTTTCGAGGTAATGG
The DNA here is from genome assembly GCA_036447835.1 of Alphaproteobacteria bacterium. GTDB lineage: Bacteria > Pseudomonadota > Alphaproteobacteria > JAAXGF01 > JAAXGF01 > JAZFVR01. The sequence continues at coordinate 7,147 of JAZFVR010000006.1, forward strand.
CGCGCCAGGGTGTCGCTGCCGGTCTCCTCGGTACACTGGAAGACGATGGCCTCGGCCGCCTCGCGAAGCGCCGCAATTTCGGCGGGAATGCGCTCGTAGATCACCTCGACGCTGGTCTGCGTCAGGCGAACCGGATAGATGCGCTGAAGAACGTAGCCGACGATGCCGGTGACGCTGACCAGGTAGAACGCCGCCCCCAGCACCTGTTCGTACACGCCGTTGGGCCACAGCGTGCCAGTATGCAGCCAGTACAGCAGCAGCGCGAGCACGCCGCCGGCGACGTGCAGCCTGAGCCACGTCGACGCCTTGCCGAGCGGCACCATCGACAGCTTCTTGCGCAGGCTGAAGGCACCGAGGAAGAGCATGAGCGCAATGAGGTAGTACCCCGTCCACACGGTGGGGTCGCCCAGCTCCAGCCGGTTCGCGCGCGCCTGAACCACGGCAAGAACGAACAGCACCAGCGTTGCCAGCGCGAAGAGGACACGTCGGCCCGTAAGCAGCTTCACCTCTGTACGCCCCCGAATGCCGGGCCGCCCTCGAATATCGCGCCGCCCTCGAAGTCGACGCGGCGCAGCGCGTCGTGCGGGCACGCCCTGACGCAGGCCGGGCCACCCAGCTGGCCCGCGCAAAGATCACATTTGGTCGCCTTCAGGATTGGCCGCTGATTCTTGGGTTCGATGAGCGGGTTGCCGCTGACGTCGCGGATCTCGACCATGCGGATGTTGTTGTAGGGGCACGAGTTGGCGCAGGTGGCGCAACCAATGCAGGTTTCGTCGTTGATGACGACCATGCCGGCCCGTGCGCTGCGGTGGATCGCACCCGTCGGGCAGCCGATCATGCACACCGGGTCGGTGCAATGCATGCACGCATTGGCGACCATCCAGTGGTCGTAGGTGCGGCCGTGGCGGACGAACCGCGGGTTTCCCCCGTGGGTCGAGGCGCAGGCGCGGACGCAGTCGTCGCAGCGGACGCACCGGTCGAGGTCGATGAGCATCGCCTTGGTGCCATTGATGAAGCGGCCGTCGACCGCCCATTCTAGGGCCGCGGCATCGGCGAGCGGCTTCTGCGCCAGGTGGAGCGGCCGCGTCGGTGGCGACTTGAGCTTCGGAAAGACGTGCTCCTCGAGCACGTGCGATGGCACGCGCAGCACGTCGACATAGCCGAGCGCCGTGAGCGATGTTTCGAGCGACTGGGTCTCACCCTCGCGCCACGAGCGATAGAGCTCGGGGATGGCATAGTGGTCGCCCGCGCCGAGATAGGTGAGCGTGCGCTCGCGCTTGCCCATGGTGACCGAGACGCGCGCGAAGCCCGCGCGGACCAAGAGCACGCCGTCGGGATAATCGCCCTGGCGCGCGATCACCGGCTCGTGCTCGGCGCCGGCCTTGCCGCTCAATCGCAGTTTCCGGTACGAGACGTTCCAGTCGAAGCTGCCGTAGGTTTCGAAGAGAACGCTGTTGGCGACTTGCTGGAGCGCGTCCTCGTCGAGATCGGAAAACAGCTCGCTCTCGCGCAAGTGCGCGTTGAGCGCGTTCTCCCGGTAGCGTTCGTCGATCGTGCGGCGGAATCCCTCGTCGTACTTGCGGATCTCGCGCAGGCCCTGCCAGCGGATTTCGAGCACGGTGGTGTCGGTCTCGGCGAACACGGTTGCCGTGCGCGGCACCCGCCCGAGCGCCGCGAGTTCGCCGAACAACGCCCCTTGGCCGAGTCGCGCCGTCCGGTGCTCGTCGAGGACGGCCGGGACGTCCTGCAGCACCACACGCGTCTCCGCGCCTTCGCCGCGGCTTTGCCGTTCCTGCTTCGCATAGAGCGAGGGGTCGCGCAGCTCGGGGATCCGACGGTTGGTCCACAGCTGGGAGAGCGCTTCGAAGAAGTTCTTCCTGTGGATTCTCTGGCGGCCAAGCATGTCGCGCGGCAGGTCGGGGGCGAGCACGACGCGGAGATCGCCCTCGAAGACGAGAAACGCCGAGTTGCCGTAATCCCCCTCGCGAACGACGATTTCGCCCGGTTTGTAGCGGCCAATGCGCGTGTCGTTCTTGAGAATTCCGGTCAGCGGCGTGTGCTCGGGAAAGCGGTCGGCCTCGATCGATGCGATCTCGGGCCGCTCGAGCAACAGCGCCACGTCGTCGTCGGTCATGTTCGGGCCGAACGGCGTATCCCACCGTTGCGGCCGCGCCATCATCGCGACTGTGGTGGCCACCGGCGTTTACCCCCCTCCGCAGGCGCACGGGCGGTCGTCCCCGACAACGCCCCCTACGACTTCACGACACGTTCACGACCGGTGCGCACCGGTCGCGTTGCGTCGTGTCATGGTCGACCGCCCGAAACCGGGCGGTCGCCGTTATTTGTACGTCGACGGATCGGGCAGAAGCGATCCGACCTCCCCCGACATATCCTTACCCGCGATTGCCGCGACGAGCGCCAGGGCGCTCTCGTCGCTCGGATTTGCGATCAGCGCGGCCGCCTCCGGAACGCTCGTAAGCGCTCCCAGCGCCGCACTTGCGTCGGCGGCGCGCTTATCCTGCGCGGCCTGGTATTTTGCATCGCTCGACTTGCCCATCGCCGCCGTCGCCGACACCAGCTTCGCCGCCTGCCCCTGAATGAAGGCTTCGGCGAGCTCGGCCATCGACATCTCCGCGTTGCTGGTGATATCGGGCGGATAGAAGCGGTGACGCACCGAGCCCTGCGAATAGCGAACGAACTCGAAGTCGGGGTTGAGCGGATGGTCGGCGCCGAGCATGTTGGCCAGCGAATCGGCATCGAGCGCATCGCGCGCGAGGCCGTGACACGACATGCAGTTGCGGGCGATCTCATAGCGCATGAACGACCAGACCATGCCGGCATCGCGCGCCATCTGAAGGCGCTCGGCCTTGTGCTCGGGCGTTTCATCCTCGCGCTTGACGTTGGGGCCGCCGTAGTTGTTGTGGATGTCGAGGAAATCGGATGACGCGCCGTGGCAACTCTCGCACGACGGCCCGGCCTTCGCCTTCGGCTTCGCCGATGCGTCCTTCTGTACCATGGTGTAGTGGCAGATGGTGCAGACCTCGTTTTTCTTCATGTTCTTGCTGCCGCCCACCGCCGCGGCGATCTTCTTCGCCTTGTCGTTCTTGTGCACCTCGCGGAACGATTTGAAGTGCTTGGTGCCTTCCCACGTCTTGTATTCCTCGCGGTGGCACTCCTGGCACTTCTTCGGTCCCTGATAGAACGGCTCGGCTCGTGCATCGCCCTTGAACACCGATGCGGCGATCGTCAGGGCCACAGCCCCGAGTAGGCAAAAGAATGTGCGAGTCGACATTTTCCGTTCCCCCTCAAGTCGAACGATCCGGATTGATTTACAGTATCCCCCGACACCATGATGGTCAAAATCGCCGCTACGGACAACCCAATAATTCCGCCGCGTTGCGGCGCGCCCGCGGGATCGAACGCGAGCGGGCCGCCGCGTCGGCGTCGTCAGATGGTGAAGGCGAGCTCGCCGAGCCGCTTGGTCAGCTTCATGTTCTCGCTGTAATCGATGGGCAGCGTGATCAGTGCCGGGCCCGGTTGCGCGAACGCCTCCTCGAGCGCCGGCTTGAGCTGGTCGGCCGCGGTCAGCGTGCGGCCCCACATGCCGAAGGCCTGGGCCAGCGTCTCGAAATCCGGGTTGGTGAAGTCGAGCTTCGAGTGGCGGCCGTCGAACGAGTTCTGCTGCTTCCACTTGATCAGGCCGTACTCGCCGTCGCACCACACCATGCAGACGACGTCGATGCGGTTGCGCACCGCCGTCTCGAGGTCCTGGACGTTCATCAGGAAGCCGGCGTCGCCGCTGATCGACAGCACGCGCCGGTCGGGGTGGGCGATCTTCGCGCCCATCGAGCCGGGAAGCGCGAAGCCCATGGTGCAGAAACCGTTCGAGATGAGGCAGGTGTTGGCTTCGTCGCACTGGTAGTAGCGCGATATCCACATCTTGTGGGCGCCGACGTCGGAGAGCAGGATGTCGTCCGGCCCCATCACCTCGCGCACGTCCCACAGCACCTTCTGCGGCTTCATGGGGAACGACGGGTCGTCCTTCTCCATGGCGAAGTCGTCGAGGATCGTCTGGCGCAGCCCGGCTCGCGCGCCGATGTCCCACAGCGGCAGCTTGTCCCCGTAGCGGTCGTTTATCTCCTCGTTGATCTGCCACAGCGCATCGGCGATGTCGGCCTCGATGTCGATGGTGACGGCGTAGTCCTCGTCGATCTCGGCGGCCCAGAAGTCGATGTGCACGATCTTCTTGCCGCCCTTCTTGTTCCAGAAGTGGGGGGCATACTCGACCAGGTCGTAGCCCACCGAGATCACCACGTCGGCGTCGTCGAGCGCGGCGTTGACGTGATCGCGCGCCTGCAGGCCGATGGTGAACAGGCAGTGCGGGTCGTTCCGTGGCACCGCTCCCTTGCCCATGAAGGTGTTGACGACGCCGATCCCCGCCTTGTGGGCGAGGCGGCGCAGCTGCTGGGCCGCGCGTTTGCGCACGGCGCCGTTGCCGGCCAGGATGATCGGGCTCCTCGCCCCGGCGATGATTTCGACGGCCTGCGCGATCGCCTTGTGATCGGCGCCGGGGCGGCGCGTCTTCTCCACCGCGAGCACCGTGGCGTCGGTCGCCTCCTCGGCCAGGTCCTCGGGCAGCTCGATGACCGTCGCGCCCGGCTTCTCGGCTTCCGCCAGCTTGAACGCCTTGCGCACCACTTCGGGGATGTTGTTCTGGTGGTAGATCGACTGCGCCCACTTGGTGATCGGCCGGAACATGGCGATGGCGTCCATGTTCTGGTGGCTTTCCTTGTGCAGGCGCGTGGTGCTCGCCTGGCCGATGATGGCGACGAGCGGGGCGCGGTCCATGTTGGCGTCGGCGACGCCGGTCACCAGGTTGGTGGCGCCCGGCCCCAGGGTGCCGAGGCACACGCCGGCCTTGCCGGTGAGCCGGCCGTAAACGTCGGCCATGAAGGCCGCGGCCTGCTCGTGACGGCAGAGGACGAACTCGATCGGGCTGTCGATCAGCGAGATCATCACGTCGGCGTTTTCTTCGCCCGGAATGCCGAAGATGTGCGTCACGCCCTCGGCTTCGAGGCAGCGCACGAACAGATCGGACGCTTTCATTGGACC
>JAZFVR010000007.1:0-11495 GCA_036447835.1 Alphaproteobacteria bacterium
ACTCGATCGGGCTGTCGATCAGCGAGATCATCACGTCGGCGTTTTCTTCGCCCGGAATGCCGAAGATGTGCGTCACGCCCTCGGCTTCGAGGCAGCGCACGAACAGATCGGACGCTTTCATTGGACCCCCCCCTTGTATGGCGCCGAAAGCACGCGGCGCCTTGTTCACAGTATCTTTGCCGGCAACCCATACGTCAACCGCGTCGGAGCGGCGCCGCCGAAAGGCTTTGAACGCGGGTGTGCGATCGCCTATGACTCCGCCAGCGCGTCGCGCCGCGGCACGCACGCAAGGGGCGTGGACCATCGGACACGGGAGGGGAGAGATGGCGAAGCAGACGTTTACCGCGCTGGTCCTCGACCAGACTGACGGCAAGGTCAGCGGCGGCTTGCGGGAGCTCGATGCGGGGGCGCTGCCCGCAGGCGACGTCACCGTGCGGGTGGCGTACTCGAGCCTCAACTACAAGGACGGGCTCGTTCTCGGCGGCATCGGACGGCTCGTGCGCGATTATCCGCACGTGCCGGGAATCGATCTCGCGGGCACGGTCGAGGCGTCGGAATCTCCTGCCTACGATCCTGGCGACGAGGTCGTGCTCACCGGTTGGTTCGTCGGCGAGCGCCACTGGGGCGGCTACGCGCAGAAGGCGCGGGTGAATTCGCAATGGCTGGTGCCGACGCCCGAGGGGCTCGATGCGCGGCGCGCGATGGCGCTGGGCACCGCGGGCTTCACGGCCATGCTGTGCATCATGGCGCTCGAGGAGCACGGCCTCGAGCCGGGTGGCGGCGAAGTGCTGGTCAGCGGCGCCGCCGGCGGCGTCGGAAGCATCGCCGTCGCGGCGCTCGCCGGCCTCGGGCACCGGGTCGTCGCCGCGACCGGCCGTTCGGAGACCCGCGACTACCTGGCGTCGCTGGGCGCCACCGATTTCATCGACCGTGCCGAGCTCGCCGAATCTTCGGGCAAGCCGCTTGCGTCCGAGCGCTGGGCGGGCGCCGTCGACACCGTCGGCGGCCGGACGCTCGCCTCGATCGTGGCGGGTCTGCGCTACGGCGCCAGTGTCGCCGCCTGCGGCAACGCCGGCGGCCTCGAGGTGCCGGCCAACGTGCTGCCGTTCATCCTGCGCGGCGTCAGCCTGCTCGGCATCGATTCGGTGCGCTGCCCGCTCGAGCGGCGGCGGCGCGCCTGGGCGCGCTGCGCGCGCGATGTGGCGCCCGAAAAGCTCGACGCCATCACCCAGGTGGTGCCGCTCAGCAAGGTCCTCGAGTTCGGGCCGGAGATCCTGAAGGGCCAGGTGCGCGGCCGCGTCGTCGTCGACGTCAACGCGTAGACGTCACGCGCCCCGCAGGCGCTCTGGAGAGAGTGCCGCGGCGTCGATGTCGCGCTCGCGCATGTCGGCGGGCGGGTCTTCGCCCATGACGAGCGCCGCGGCGAGGCGCGCCATCGCCGGCGAGGTCATGATGCCGACACCGCCCTGGCCGGCGAGCCAGAAGAAGCCCTCCGCTCCCCGGTCGTAGCCGACCACCGGAACGTGGTCGTCGACGAAGCTGCGCAGGCCCGCCCAGCGGTGGGTCAGGCGGCGGACCTCGAAGGTCGTGGCGCGTTGGATGCGGTCGATGGCGACGGCGACGTCGATCTCGTCGGGTTGCACGTCGCACGGCGGCATCGGTGTCTCGTCCGCCGGCGAAGCCAGTACCCGCCCGGCTTCGGGCTTGAAGTAGAACTCCTCGTCGACGTCGACCGTCAGCGGCCAGCGGCTCACGTCGACGCCGTCGGGCGGGTCGAAGGTGAGCGCCGTGCGGCGCATGGGCACGAGGCCGACGGGGGCGACGCCGGCGAGGCGCGCCAATTCGTCGGCCCAGGCGCCGGCCGCGTTGACGACCACCGGGGCGGTGAATTCGCCGGCCGCGGTGGTGACCCGCCAGGCGCCGCCCTTGCGCTCGAGGCCCGTTACGCCGGCGTCGGCGACGAGACGGCCGCCGTGGCGCTTGAGCCCGTTCAGGTAGCCGTGGTGCAGGGCGTGCACGTCGATGTCGCGCGCGTCGGGCTCGAATATGGCGGCGGCGACGTAGTCGGGCCTGAGCGCCGGGACCAGCGCGCGGGCGCGGGCGGGGTCGAGCGCCTCGACCGTGCCCTGCGCCGCGTCGAGCGCCTCGTCGAGCGCCGTGCGCTGATCGACGCGGGCGATCCAGAGAATGCCGCGCGGCGCGAGGATCGGGTGCTCGCTGAACCCCGGCGGCGGCTCGGTGAGGAACGCGCGGCTCGCCGAGGCCAGCCGGCGCACCACCGGCTCGCCGTAGTTCTCCAGGAACATGGCCGCCGAGCGCCCGGTGGTGTGGTAGCCGGGCTGGCCCTCGCGCTCGAGCACCACGACACGGCCGCGCCCGGCGAGCTCGTAGGCGGCCGACGCCCCGGCGATACCGGCGCCGACGACGATGAAATCACAGTCCGGTGAAATCATGGACCATGGTCCTCCCTCGCACATGCGCCCGGCGCCGGAAGCCGGCGCCGGGCGGGACGATTATACCGAAAGTCAAGGCGGTCGAGTCGCCCTGACATTTGGCGCCCGCGGATCGCTGCGGCGAAGCGTCCTTCGCCGGCGCCTCGTCAGCGCGGGCCGGTCGGCACGTCGAGGCCGCGCACGGTGCGGCCGTATTGGTCGAGAAGCGCGCGGAGCACGGTCGGCGCGATGGCGGCGACGTCGTCGGTGCCGGCGACGCCGGTGGCGTATCCGTGCCACAGCCGGCGTCGCTCGCGGTCGCTGACCGCCACTTCGAAGGCGTAGCGGTGGCGCCCGAGGGTGCGGTCGCCGAGGCCGAAGATGGGCAGTCCGACGCTGACGCCGACGTCGCGCGTGCCCGAGCTGCCGATGATGCCCGCGAGGCCGACGTCCGGGACCCCGAACCGCGACCGCGCCGGGGTCACCGCCACGCGCCACGACAGCACGAGTGCGGCGCCCGCTGCGACGCGGATGCCGTGCGCGGCGAGTTCGTCGACGAGCAGCGCGCGGAGCGCGGCACTCTCGGGCGTGCCGTCGGCGGGCTCGACGGCGACGGCGGCGGCCACGTCGCCGGTGGCGGTGGCGTCGATGCGCCCCGAAAGCACACCCTCGGGCGGCGGCGAGACGCAGCCGCCGGCGAGCAGCCAGAGGCACAGGGTTAACGTGACGCGGCGCGACATCTCGGCTCGTAATTCGGGAGCGACCGCCGCAGAAGCGGCCGCCGGGATTGCGAGCATACAGGTTCGGGGCGCGCCAACCCAGACCCTCGGGGCGGTCCACGGCGCTCGCGGAGTGTTTACCTGACCTTGGAGGGCGCTCTGTTGACGCTCACCGGCGCCGGTCGTACCATGAACGGCTAATTGCAGCCGGCTTTTTCTAGGGCCTTCTGGGGCCGGGGTATCAAGGACACGACACCGGGCTAGTGGGTCGGCCGTTGAGCATTTGACCCGGCGGATTCGGGTCTATAACAGATTGGGAGGACACAGATGAAACCCACGTTCCGCGCGCTCGCATTGGGCGCGGCCATGATCTTGGGGCTTGCCGCCTCGGCTTCGGCGAAGACGCTGGTCTACTGCTCCGAAGGCAGCCCCGAAGGTTTCAACCCCTCGCTCTACACCGCGGGCACCACGTTCGACGCGACCTCGCGGCACATCTTCAACCGGCTCGTCGAGTTCGAGCTGGGCACGACCAAGGTCATTCCTGCGCTGGCCGAATCTTGGGACGTCTCCGACGACGGCCTCGTCTACACATTCAACCTGCGCAAGGGTGTCAAGTTCCAGACCACCAAGGAATTCACGCCGTCGCGCGACTTCAACGCCGACGACGTGCTCTACAGCTTCAACCGCCAACTCCTGCCGGACCACCCCTACCACAAGGTCTCGGGCGGGGCGTATGAGTACTTCAACGGCATGGACATGCCGAACCTGCTGAAGAGCGTCGACAAGGTCGACGACTACACCGTGCGCTTCACGCTCAACGTTCAGGAAGCGCCGATGGTCGCCAACCTTGGCATGGACTTCGCCTCGATCCTGTCGGCCGAGTACGCCGACAAGATGATGGCCGCGGGCACGCCCGAGAGGGTCGACCTCGATCCGGTCGGCACCGGTCCATTCCTGCGCGTCTTCTATCAGCCCGACGCGGTGATCCGCTACAAGGCGCATCCCGACTACTGGGGTGGCAAGGCCGCGATCGATGACCTGATCTTCTCGATCACCCCCGACAACTCGGTGCGCTACGCCAAGCTCAAGGCCGGCGAGTGCCACGTCATGCCCTATCCCAACCCGGCAGACCTCGAGGCGATGGCCGCAGACCCGGACATCAACCTCTTGCAGCAGGAAGGGCTCAACGTCGGCTACCTCGCCTTCAACACCGAGAAAGAGCCGTTCACCGACAAGCGCGTGCGCCAGGCGATCAGCTACGCGATCAACAAGCAGGCGATCATCGACGCCATCTATCTCGGCGCCGGCAAGGCGGCGAAGAACCCGATTCCGCCGACGATGTGGTCGTACAACGACGACGTAGTGGACTATCCGTACGATCCCGAGAAGGCCAAGGCGCTGCTCGCCGAGGCGGGGCTCGCCGACGGCTTCGACACCGACCTGTGGGCGATGCCCGTTCAGCGGCCTTACAATCCCAACGCGCGGCGCATGGCCGAGATGATGCAGGCGGATCTCGCCAAGGTCGGCGTCAGGGCCAAGATCGTCACCTACGAGTGGGGCGAGTACCTCAAGCGCTCGAAGAAGGGCGAGCACGAGATGATCCTCCTGGGGTGGACCGGCGATAACGGCGACCCGGACAACTTCATGTATGTGCTGCTCGGCTGCGCCGCGGCCACCGGCACGAACCGGGCGCGCTGGTGCTACAAGCCGTTCGACGATCTTCTCGTCGAGGCCAAGCAGACCACCGACGTCGCCAAGCGCACCGAGCTATACAGGAAGGCGCAGGTCATCTTCAAGGAAGAGGCGCCATGGTTCACCATCGCACACTCGGTGGTGTTCATGCCGTTGCGCAAGGAGGTTATCGGCTACAAGGTCGATCCCCTCGGCGGCCACGTCTTCTACGGGGTCGATCTTAAGCAGTAGACGCTCCGGCATTGCCGGCGTAAGCAACGCGTTGACGGCGTAAGCGACGGGGGGAGGTTCGCCTCCCCCCGTCAAGTCTGCGAGAAGGCGACGTGCTCCAGTTCTTCCTGCGGCGGGTGAGCCTCGTTATCCCGACCTTCATCGGGGTGACGCTGCTCACCTTCGCGCTCATCCGCATGGTGCCCGGCGACCCGATCGAGCTGCTCGTCGGCGAGCGCACGCTCGACCCGGCGCGCCACGCCATCATGCGGGAGCGGCTTGGCCTCGACAAGCCGCTGCTTACCCAGTACGGCATCTACATCTCGGACGTGCTGCAAGGCGACTTCGGCCGCTCGATCGTCACCAAGGAACCGGTGCTGAGCGAGTTCCTCACGCGCTTTCCGGCGACCATCGAGCTGTCGGTCTGCGCCATGATCTTCGCCCTCGTCCTGGGCCTGCCGATCGGCATTCTCGCGGCGGTGCGGCGCGGCACGGTGTTCGATTACGCGGCCATGGCGGTGTCGCTGACCGGCTATTCGATGCCGATTTTCTGGTGGGCGCTGCTGCTCATCCTCTTCTTCTCGGTCGACCTCGGCTGGACGCCGGTGTCGGGCCGCCTCTCGGCACTCTACTGGATCGAGCCGACCACCGGCTTCATGCTCATCGACACCCTGCTGTCGAACGAGGAGGGCGCTTTTCGCTCGGCCGCGAGCCACCTGATCCTGCCGACCGTGGCATTGGGCACGATTCCGCTCGCGATCATCGCGCGCATGACGCGCTCGTCGATGCTCGAGGTGCTGGGCGAGGACTACGTGCGCACCGCCCGCGCCAAGGGCGTGCCGCCGTTCCAGGTGATCACCGTGCACGCGCTCAGGAACGCCCTGATTCCGGTGATCACCGTGGTCGGGCTGGCGGTTGGCGTGCTCTTCGCCGGCGCCATCCTGACCGAGACGATCTTCTCCTGGCCGGGGGTCGGCAAGTGGCTCGTCGAATCGGTGCGCCGCCGCGACTATCCGGTGCTGCAGGGCGGCGTGCTGCTGGTCGCCACCGTGGTGATGACGGTCAACCTGATCGTCGACCTGCTCTACGGCTTCATCAACCCGCGCATCCGGCACGCGCGTTAGGGCGGGCAGGGGGCATGACAGCCAAGCTTGACACCGCCGCCGTCGCCGTTCCCGCCGGCGCCGCGCCGCCGCACCCCGTGGTCGAGTTCTGGCACTACTTCCGGGCCAACCGCGGCGCCCTCGCGGGTCTGGCGGTAATCTGCACGCTCGTCGCGGTGGCGCTCGGCGCCGACGTCATCGCCGGCCACCCGCCCAACGAGCAGTACCGCGACGCCTATCTGGCGCCGCCCGTCTGGGCCGAAGGCGGCTCGACGCGCTTTCTCCTGGGCACCGACGACATCGGTCGCGACATCCTCTCGCGCATCATCCACGGCGCCCGCGTCTCGATGTCGATCGGCTTGCTGGTGGTGACGCTGTCGCTGGTGCTGGGCATCGTCCTCGGCCTGATCGCCGGCTTCTTTCGCGGCGTCGTCGACATCGCCATCATGCGCGCGATGGACATCATGCTGGCGCTGCCCGGCCTGCTGCTCGCCATGGTCATCGTCGCCATCCTCGGGCCCAGCCTGCTCAACGCCGCCATGGCGGTGGTCATCGTTGCGCTGCCGCATTACGTGCGTCTAACCCGCGCCTCGGTGATCAGCGAGATGACCAGGGACTACGTCACCGCGAGCAGGGTTTCGGGCGCCGGCATGCTGCGGCTGATGCTGATCACCGTGCTGCCCAACTGCATGGCGCCGCTGATCGTCCAGGCGACACTCGGCTTCTCGACCGCGGTGCTCGACCTCGCCGCCCTCGGCTTCCTCGGGTTGGGCGCGCAGCCGCCGACGCCCGAGTGGGGCACCATGCTGTCGAGCGCGCTGCAGTTCATCCAACGCGCCTGGTGGGTGGTCACCTTCCCGGGCCTGGCGATCCTGATCACCGTGCTCGCCTTCAACCTGATGGGCGACGGGCTGCGCGACGCCCTCGACCCGCGGCTGAAACGCTGATGGCGCTGCTCGAGATCGAGAACCTCACGGTCGAGTTCGTCGGCCGCAGCGGCACGCTCAGGGCGGTCGACCGCGCCAGCCTCGTGGTCGAGCCCGGCGAGGTCGTCGGCGTGGTCGGCGAATCGGGCTCCGGCAAGAGCGTCACCATGCTGGCGGTGATGGGGCTGATCGGCTACCCCGGCCGGGTCAGCGCCGACCGGCTCGTCTTCGACGGCAACGATCTGCTGGCGATGACGCCGGCCCAGCGCCGCGACATCACCGGCAACGACGTCGCCATGGTGTTCCAGGAGCCGATGACCAGCCTGAACCCGTGCTACACGGCGGGCTTCCAGATCATGGAAGCACTGCGCATCCACGAAGGCGGCAGCCGCGCCCGGCGCCGCGCCCGCGCCGTCGAGCTGTTCGAGCAGGTCGGCATCCCGGCGCCAGAGAGCCGCCTGGGTGCCTTCCCGCACCAGCTCTCGGGCGGCATGAACCAGCGCGTCATGATCGCCATGGCGATCGCCTGCAACCCCAAGCTGCTGATCGCCGACGAGCCGACCACGGCGCTCGACGTCACCATCCAGGCGCAGATCCTCGACCTGCTGCTCGATCTGCAGCGCGAGCGGGACATGGCGCTGGTGCTGATCACCCATGACATGAGCGTCATCGCCGAGACGGCGCGGCGCGTGCTCGTGATGTACGCCGGCCAGGTCGTCGAGCAGCGCGACGTGGGCGCACTGTTTCGCAGCCCGCGTCACCCCTACACCGGGGCGCTGCTCGACGCGCTGCCCGAACGCGGCACCGGCCACGCCCGGCTCGCCACCATCCCGGGAGTGGTGCCGGGCATCTACGATCGCCCGACGGGCTGCCTGTTCAATCCGCGCTGCCGCTTCGCCGCCGCGCGCTGCCGGAGCGAGGAGCCGGCGCTGCGCCCGCTCGACGACGGTCTGGTGCGTTGCCACACGCCGCTCGGCGGCGACGGCCGGCCGACGTGAGCGCCCCGCCGCTGCTCCGCGCCGACGACCTTGCGCGCCACTACGAGGTGCGCAAGGGGCTGTTCGCCGGCACAGCGACGCTCAGGGCGCTCGACGGCGTGAGCTTCTCGGTCGGCGCCGGCGAGACGCTGGCGGTGGTCGGCGAGTCGGGCTGCGGCAAATCGACGCTGGCGCGCCAGGTGACGCTCATCGAGCCGCCGACCGCGGGGCACCTGACGATCGCGGGGCGCGACGTGGCCGGCGCCGACAAGGCGACGATCAGGGATATCCGCAAAAATGTGCAGATCGTCTTCCAGGACCCCTATGGCTCGCTCAACCCGCGCAAGAAGGTGGGCGCCATCCTCGAGGAGCCGGTGGTCATCAACACGCCGCTCAGGGCCGCCGCCCGCGCCGAACTGGCGCGCGAGATGATGGCCAAGGTGGGCCTCAGGCCCGAGCACTACGACCGCTACCCGCACATGTTTTCGGGCGGCCAGCGCCAGCGCATCGCCATCGCCCGGGCGCTCATGCTCAAGCCGGCGATCGTCGTCGCCGACGAGCCGGTCTCGGCGCTCGACGTTTCGATCCAGGCGCAAGTGCTGAACCTGCTGATGGACCTGCAGGAAGAGTTCCGCCTCGCCTATCTATTCATCTCGCACGACCTCGCGGTGGTGCGCCACATCGCCGACGCGGTGATGGTGATGTACCTGGGCCGCGCCGTCGAGCACGGCCCGGCGAAGACGATCTTCGCCGCGCCGCGCCACCCCTATACCCGGGCGCTCCTCGCCTCGACGCCGCACGTCGACCCGGCGCAGCGCAAGAAGCGCGTAACGCTCAAGGGCGAGCTGCCCTCGCCGCTCGACCCGCCAACCGGCTGCGCCTTCAACACGCGCTGTCCGTACGCAACCGACGAATGCGTGCGCAGCCGTCCCGAACTTCGCGAGGTCGACGGCCGCCTCGTCGCCTGCCACCACGCCGAGAAGGTGGCAGCCGATGCCGGTTGAGGCGTGGCGCGCGCGCCGCTAATCTGCGCCGGTCCATGAGCCACGACACCTGGATACACCGCATCGTTCGCGTCGGCGTGCGGCCGCTCGTCAACACGCCGGTGACGCCCAACCATCTCACCACCCTGCGCATCGCCACCGGCCTCGCCGCGACGGGGGCGTTCGCCACGGGAACTCCCGGGGGATATGCCTGGGGCGGCGGCGTCTTCGTCGTCTCGATGCTCCTCGACCGCGCCGACGGCGAGCTCGCCCGGCTCGGCGGCAAGACGAGCCCCTTCGGTCACAAGTTCGACCTCATCGGCGACTCGTTCTGCAACGCCATCGTATTCGCAGGCCTCGGGTTCGGCCTGCGCGACGGCACCCTCGGCCTGTGGGGAGCCGTGTTGGGCGTGATCGCGGGTGCCGGAATCGCGGCGATCCTGATGCTCATGCTGCGCATGGAGGCGCTCGAGGGCGAGGGCGCCGGCGAGATGCGCGGGGCCGCGGGATTCGACCTCGACGACGCGGTGATCGTCGTGCCGTTGTGCGCGTGGATGGGCTGGGCCCAGCCTCTGGTCGTCGCCGCCTCTATCGGCGCTCCCGCCTTCGCGGTGTTCATGTACGTCAAATTTCGGCGCCGGCTGCGCGGAAACTAGGAGTGCCGCGCCAGCCGAGCCCGAAGTAACGTGCCGACGGTCCACAGGCAGTAGAGCACCGCGCCGATGCCGCAGGCGACGAAGAACGGCATGAGCCAGCCGAGCCAGGTGACGGGAGCGATCAGGTAAATGCCGTCCTCGAGCTCGAAGCCGGCGATGCCCGGGTAGCCGATGGCGGCGCCGTCGGCGAGGCTCATCTCCCTGTCGAGACCGAGGTTGAGGAACACCGAGGCGACCGCCGAGAGCGCGCCTGCGGCGCCGAGCAGCAGCGCCCACCCGCCCAGGGCTCCGCCCGAAAGCCCTATGCCGATGCCGGCGAACAGGGCGGCGTAGCTGATTCCGCCGCTCAGGTAGTCGAAATAGTAGCCGAAGCGCGACGTAGTGCCGGTAAGGCGCGCCAGTTCGCCGTCGAAATGGTCGAGAAAGCGGGCGAGCACGAACACGCCCGCGCCCCAGTTGGCCGCGCCGGCGTCGCCCCGCGCGAACAGGCCGGCCGCCGCGAGCCCGAGCAGCAGCGTCACCGCGGTAAGATGGTTCGGCGTCACCGGCGTCCGCGCCAGCGGCCGCACCAGGACGCGGGCGATGCGTTGGTCGTAAGGCAGTTTCTTCACGTTGCTGTGTCGCGTCTTTTTCCCGATGGGCAGCTTGTTTTGCGCATCGGGCGTTGTCAAGCGAACGGCGTTCGCGTTCAAGCCCGCGTGAACGCCGGTTGACCGCGCCCGCTACATGGTCGATGCTCGCGCCTGCAACCGTCCCCCTGTCCCCCACAGCGGAGCCCGCCGTTGCGGCCGTTGCGCGTCGTCTTCCTGCTTGTCGGTATCGTCCTGCTCGCGTTCGTGGTGGCGCGTGTCGATCTCACCGAGGTCGGCGATCGGCTGGTGCAGATGGGGGCCGTCGGCGTGGCCGTCGTCCTCGGCGTCTATTTCCTCGTCTTCCTGTCCGATACGGCGTCATGGCATCTCATGGTGACGAGCACGCGGCTCAACGGCAGCTGGCTGTACCGCTTGTGGAAGGTGCGCATGGTCGGCGAGGCGTTCAACGCCATCGTGCCGGCGGCGACAATGGGGGGCGAACCGGTGAAGGCGCTGCTGCTCAAGAGGCGTCACGGCATCGGCTACCGCGAGAGCGGCGCCTCGCTGGTGATGGCGCGCACGACGAACCTGCTCGCATTGATCGTCTTTTCCGCCGTCGGCCTCGTCTTGATGCTGCGTTCGGGAACGCTTCCGGGCGCGTATGGCGTGGTCGCCGGTGCGGGACTCGCGGCGCTCACCGTCGGCGTCGCCGCGTTCTTCGCCGTGCAGCGCTGGCGCATCGCCAGCCGCCTCGCGCAATGGCTCGCGCGTCGTCGCGCCGGGGGGCGGATCGAACGCATGCTCGTCCACATCCAGGACGTCGACGGCCGCTTCGTCGACTTCTACCACCGCAGGCCCGGGCGCTTCGCGGCAGCCCTCGCTCTCGCGCTTGTCAACTGGGTGCTGGGAACGCTCGAGCTCTATTACGCGATGTACTTCCTGGGCGGTCCGGTGTCGTTCGCCGAAGCCTGGATGGTCGAAACGGTCATTCAGCTGGTGCGCGCCGGCACCTTCTTCATCCCTGTGAGCCTGGGCGCGAGCGAAGTGGGATTCGTGATCATGATCGGGGCGATCACCGGCCGGCCCGGTCTCGGCCTCGCGGCGGCGGTCGCGCGCCGGGTACGCGAGCTGGTGTGGATCGCCTGGGGCCTCGCGCTCGGCTGGGGGCTCTCCGCCACGCCGAGGGTGGCGGCGGCGGAGGCGTCGAATCCGCTGGAGCGCTGAG
>JAZFVR010000008.1:0-12401 GCA_036447835.1 Alphaproteobacteria bacterium
GGGATCGGCGCGCCGCACGCTGACGCGTACGCGCAGGGGCGTCGCCGCGGCGTCGACGCGGGCGATGCGGACGCGGTCGAGCACCAGCCGGCGCCCACCTTTGCGCACTGCGCTCTCGACCACGCGCCCGCTGACCAGCGCCGGCCTGAGCGGCTTGGCGAGAATCGGCGCCGCCAGCGAGTGCGTGCGCAGCCCGGCAACGGTGAAGCCGCCGACGACGAGGGCACAGGCGAGCGCCGCGATCATCCATGCGGGCCGCCCGCGGGCAACGGCGACCGCGGCGAGGGCGAGCGCCGTGCAGGCGAGCCCGAGCCAGATCGAGGGCTCGAAAGGCAGGGCGAAGTAGAGCGCGATGCCGGTGCCGAGCCCGACCGGCGTCCACAACGACCAGCGTTCGCGCTCGGCCACCACGACTTCGGCAAAACGTCGCCCGATCCGCGCCGGGCGCAACGAGGCGAACCGCGCCGCGTCCCAGGCGGCTCCGCTTCGTGGCGACGGAAAACCACCTCCGACGACGGTCGGGCGATCGGTCATGCGCCGTTCCCGGAGACGGCGCGGTGACGACGACGATGACGGGTCACTCCCCTAACTCCGCCTTCTCGGACGTTGGCGCAATCTATCGTGCCTGCGTCGTGACTTCAAATGTGCTAGACCCTGCGCCGGAAGCGATGTTGCCATTGAACATTTCGATCGAGCGAACATGACCGCGGTCGTCACCCGTTTCGCCCCCTCGCCCACGGGGTATCTTCACATCGGCGGCGCCCGCACGGCGCTGTTCAATTGGCTCTATGCCCGTCACCACGGCGGCCGCTTCCGTCTGCGCATCGAGGACACCGACCGCAAGCGCTCGACGGAGGAAGCTATTTCCGCGATCCTCGACGGCCTCGCATGGCTCGAGCTCGATTGCGACGACGAGGTCGTCTACCAGTCGACGCGCGCCGAGCGCCATGCCGAGGTGGCTGAGAGGCTCCTCGCCGAGGGCAAGGCGTATCGCTGCTACTGCACGCCCGAGGAGCTCGCCGAGATGCGCGAGCACAGAATGGCTGCGGGCTACAAGACGCGCTACGACCGGCGCTGGCGCGACCGCGACCCCTCGGAGGCGCCAGCGGGCGTGCCGCCGGTGATCCGGTTCAAGGCGCCCATGGAAGGGCAATCGGTCGTCGCCGATCTGGTTCAGGGCGAGGTTCGCTCCGACAACGATCAGTTCGACGACATCGTTCTCCTGCGCAGCGACGGAACGCCGACCTATACGCTCTCGGTCGTGGTCGACGATCACGACATGGGCGTCACCCACGTCATACGGGGCGCCGATCACCTGACCAACGCCTTCCAGCACAGCTTCATCTTCGACGCGCTCGGCTGGGACACGCCGGCGTTCGCCCACCTGCCGCTGATCCACGGCGCCGACGGCGCCAGGCTGTCGAAGCGTCACGGCGCCCTCAGCGTCGGCGCCTACCGCGACATGGGCTACCTGCCCGAGGCGATGCGCAACTACCTGCTGCGTCTCGGCTGGAGCCACGGCGACGACGAGATCATCCCGACCGAGCAGGCGGTCGCCTGGTTCGACCTCGACGCGGTCGGCCGCGCGCCGGCGCGCTTCGACCTCGACAGGCTCGCCAGCCTCAACGGCCACTACTTGCGCGAGACCGCGGACGCACGGCTCGCGGCGCTCGTCGCCGAGCGCTACGCCGACGCGCACGGCGCAGCGCCGGACGCCGACGCGCTTGGGCTGCTCGAACGCGGCATGGCGGGGCTGAAGACGCGCGCGAAGACCATCGCCGAACTCACTGACAACGCGACGTTTTATCTTGCAGAGAGGCCGCTCGTGCCGACGTCAAAGGCGGCGAAGCTGCTGCATGGCGACGGCGCCGCCGTCCTCGCCTGTCTGGCGCCGACGCTCGCCGCGATCGAGCGTTGGGACGCCGAGGCGCTCGAGGCGGCGACGCGGGCACACGCCGAGCGTGAAGGCGTCAAGCTCGGTTCGGTGGCGCAGCCGCTCCGCGCCGCGCTCACCGGAACCACCGTCTCGCCGCCGATCTTCGAGGTCATGGAGGTGCTGGGACGCGGCGAATGCCTGGCGCGGATCGAGGACGCCGGAGCGGCGGCGACATAGCGAAGTTATCCACAAAGTGGACGCCTCGAATTGCGCCTTGGGCAGTTCGGTCTTATCTTATTGGCGGGAGGAGTCCGCATCGCGGACCGGAGCGGTTCAACGAAAGAAAGGCCCGGGGATGACCGACGTTACACCGCCGAAAGACGATGTTGTAGCCTCGAGAAAGGTGTCGATCGTCGATGACGGCGGCCTCGGCGACGGTCCCATCGAGCTCGGGATTCTCGAAGGGACCATGGGGCCGAACGTGATCGACGTGGGCAAGCTCTACGCCTCGACCGGCTACTTCACTTACGATCCCGGGTTCGTGGCGACGGCGAGCTGCCAGTCGCAGATCACCTACATCGACGGCGAGGAGGGTGTCCTTCTCTACCGCGGATACCCCATCGACGAACTCGCCGCGCAGAGCGATTTCGTCGAGGTCTGCTACCTGCTGCTCTACGGCGAGCTGCCGACGCGGGCGCAGAAGCGGAAGTTCGAGCGCGACGTCACCTTGCACACCATGGTGCACGAGCAGCTCACTTTCTTCTTTCGCGGGTTCCGGCGCGACGCGCACCCGATGGCGATCATGGTCGGGGTCGTCGGCGCGATGTCGGCGTTCTACCACGACGCCCTCGAGATCGAGGACCCGTATCAGCGCATGGTCGCGTCGTTCCGCCTCATCGCCAAGGTGCCGACGATCGCTGCGATGGCGTACAAGTTCTCGATCGGCCAGCCGTTCATCTACCCGCGCAACGACCTCAACTACGCCGAGAACTTCCTGCACATGATGTTCGCTGTGCCGTGCGAGGACTACCAGGTGAACCCGGTGCTGGCACGCGCCATGGATCGCATCTTCATTCTCCACGCCGATCACGAGCAGAACGCCTCGACCTCGACGGTGCGCCTCGCCGGATCGTCGGGCGCCAACCCGTATGCCTGCATCGCCGCGGGCATCGCGTGCCTGTGGGGACCGGCGCACGGCGGCGCCAACGAGGCGGTGGTCACCATGCTGTCGGAGATCGGCACCGCCGACCGCATCCCCGAGTTCATCGAGCGCGCCAAGGACAGGGACGATGCGTTCCGGCTCATGGGCTTCGGCCACCGCGTCTACAAGAACTACGATCCGCGCGCCCAGGTGTTGCGCGACACCTGCCACGAGGTGCTCGACGAGCTCGGCAAGACCGACGAGCCGCTGCTCGAGATCGCCATGGAGCTCGAGCGCATCGCGCTGCACGACGACTACTTCGTCGAGCGCAAGCTGTACCCCAACGTCGACTTCTATTCGGGCATCATCCTGCGCGCCATGGGTATCCCGCCGCATCTGTTCACGGTGATCTTCGCCGTCGCCCGCACGGTGGGCTGGGTCGCCCAGTGGAACGAGATGATCGAGGACCCGTCGCAGAAGATCGGCCGGCCGCGCCAGCTCTACACCGGCTACGGCCCGCGCCCGTACGTGCCTCTCGATCAGCGCTGAGGAGCGGCGCGCGGGTCAGTCGAGCCGAAAGCCGGCGAGGTAGGCGGGAACGACGACCCCGTCCTCGAGGCGAGGGTCGGGCTCGGGCGTGGCGGCGATCTCGCGCACCGGCACGACGCCGGCCCACACGTCGAGAGCGTAGTCCTCGTCGTCGTCCACCGGCGGGCCGCTCCGGGTCTTGACCGCGGCTTCCTCGATCTCCATCGACACCACCGTGGTCGCCATGAGCTCCTGGCCGGTGACCGGGCGCAGCTCGGCCCAGCGACCCGGCGTCAGGCGCTCGACGAAGGCTTCGAGCGCCTTGCGCTTGCCGGCCTCGTCTGCGACCGCGCTCGCGGTGCCGAACGCCATCACCGAGCGATAGTTGATGCTCGAGTGGAAACCCGAGCGCGCGAGCACCAGCCCGTCGAAACGGGTCACCGTGACGCAGGCCGGCACGCCTGTCTTCACCGTGCGCAACATGCGGCTCGCCGACGAGCCGTGCCAGTAGAGCCGGTCCCCCTCGCGCCAGTAGCACGTCGGCGTCACGTAAGGCTGGCCGTCGATCACGTAGCCGACGTGACAGATAACTCCGGCGTCGAGCACCGGAAAGACCGCCGCGCGGTCATAGGCAACGCGCTCGTGCTTGCGCTTCGCCCGCGCGCGCGCCGTGGGCGTAAAGGCGTTCATGTGCCGCTCCCGTAACCCTGGTTGGTCGAGGCGAGGCCGCGCGCCCCGCCCGCGCGCCCCGCCGTGTTGGCTCCGTTACTTCTTCTCGATGATCTCGATCTTGTAGCCGTCGGGATCCTCGACGAAGGCGATGACGCTGCCGCCATGCTTCATCGGTCCCGGCGGGCGCGGGATACCGACGCCCTCGGCCTCGAGTTGCTTGCAGGTGGCGTAGATGTCGGGAACCCCGATCGCCAGGTGGCCGAAGCCGGTGCCGAGGTCGTAGGGCTCCCGCTGCCCCCAGTTGTGGGTGAGCTCGATGACCGCGTTGCTCTCCGCGTCGCCGTAGCCGACGAAGGCCAGGGTGAACTCGCCGCTGGGATAGTCCTTCTTCCACAACAGGTTCATGCCGAGCAGCCGCGTGTAGAAATCGAGCGATTTGTCGAGGTCGCGAACGCGGATCATGGTGTGCAGGAGCCGGTAGTTCTCCGCGGGCGTCGTCGTCATGGCTTCGTCCTCCTTTGGACTCGTGAATGCTCACGCGGTGCGCACCGGGCGCGTGCCCGCGGCGATTATAGCAAGAACGGTCTCGGCCGCGCGGCGGCTCGGCGGCGGCCCTCCGAGGCCGATCATCTCCGCCGCCCGCCGCGATTCGGCGACCTGCGCGGCGCGGGCGTCGGCGTCGGCGAGCAACGCGCCGACGGCCTCGGCGAGCGTGCCGGGACGGCAGCGTTGCTGCAACAGCTCGGGCATCACCGGGCGATCGAGAATGAGATTGACGAGGCTGACGTAAGGTACCCGGATCATCCTCCGCGCCGCCCAAGCGGTCAACGGATTGGCCTTGTAGGCGACCACCGCGGGAACCCCGGCGATCGCCAGCTCGACGACGACCGTGCCCGAGGCGGCCAGCGCCACGGTCGAGGCGGCGAAGGCGTCGTACTTCTCGGCCGCGCCGCTCACCACCCGGGTCTTCACCGGCCACGCCCTCGCCGCGGCGCTCACCTCGCCCGCCACCGGCGCCACCGTGGGGACCACCGCCTCGAGGCCGGGGAAGCGCCTGGCGAGGCGCTCGAGCGCCGCCGCGAACACCGGCAGCAGGCGCGACGTCTCGCCGTGCCTGCTGCCGGGAAGCGCGCACACCAGCGGCGCGTCGGGCGCAATGCCGTGGCGGGCGCGGAACCCCGGGCCGTCGCCGCGGTCGGCCCCCGCCTCCACCGCCGCATGGCCGACGAAGCTGCACGGCAGCCCCACCGCCTCGAAGTACGGCGGCTCGAACGGCAGCAAGGCCAGGACGTGGTCGAGGAAACGCGCCATGCGCGCCGTGCGCCCGGGCCGGTGCGCCCACACCTGCGGCGCCACATAGTGGACGAGCGGAAAGCCGCAGCCGGCGAGGCGTCGCGCCACGCGCAACGTGAAGTCGGGTGAATCGATGGTAACCACGGCGTCGGGCGCGCGCACCCGCGCCGCGACCGCGGTCTCGCGGATGCGCGCCAGCAGGCGTGGTATTCTGGGCACGACCTCGAGATAGCCCATGACGCTGAGTTCGCTCATGGGAAACAGGCTGTCGAGGCCCTCGGCGCGCATGTGCTCGCCGCCGACACCGGCGAAGCGCACCGCGCCCGCCTCCTTGAGCGCCGCCATCAGCCGGCCACCGAGATAGTCGCCGGAGGGCTCGCCGGCCACGAGGAAGATCAACGGCCCCTCCGCGCCGGTGCTCACCCCTCCTCCGGCACGATGCCGACCACGAACAGGCCGCCCGCGTCGGCCGCTTCGGCGACCTTCGCGCGATCGACGATCAGCGCGTTTCCCGCCTCGACGGCGATGCCGCTGAGGCCCGCCGCGCGCGCATTGGCGACCGTGTCGGGTCCGATCGTCGGCAAATCGGCGCGCCGCTCCTGGCCCGGTTTCTTGAGCTTGACCAGGACGCCTCCGGGTCCGTCGCGGCGCAGGTCCCGGCAGCGGGCGAGCAACGCGTCGGTGCCCTCGATCGCCTCGACGCCGAGGACGACGCCGTGCTGCACCACCACCGCCTGGCCGACGTCGAGCGCGCCCAGCGCCCGCGCCACCCGGACGCCCGCGGCGATGTCGACACGGGCGTCGGCGTCGGGCTCGAGCGCGCCGACCGCTCCCTCCGGGGCGAGCAGATCGGTGAGGATGGTATCGACACCGACGACGCGGAAGTCCTCGCCTTCGAGCTCGTCGACGATGAGCGACAACAGCCTGTCGTCGCCGAGCGCGCCGGGGCGCAGCCCCACCAGGCGCTTCAGCGCACGCTTGTCGAGGCGCAGCGTGCGCAGCGAAGGGCGCGGCACCGGCCCGGCGAGCACGACCTCCTCGACCGCGGCTTCGCGGAGGAGGCCGATCATGCGTTCGAGAGCGCCGAGATGGACCCACGCGTGCGCCGCGCCGTCGAGGCCGTCACGGTCGGTGATCCCTTCGAGGGCGATGACGAAAACGTCACGCCGGCATTCGCGGCAGGCGGCGATCAGGCGGCCCGGCAGCCCCCCGCCGCCGGCGACGATGCCGAGCTTAGCGCTAGGCGGCCTCACGGCCCTCTTTCGGCTGGCACACCGCGCGCGTGCTGTCCGAGTCGATGAACTCGACGATCTCCATCACCGCCTCGTTATCGGCGAACAGTTGCCGCACGTCGGCGAGGCGCTCGGCCATCGTGCCCTCATGGGCGAACAGCAGGCGATAGGCCCGGCGCAGCGCGTGGATATCGTCGCGGTCGACGCCGCGGCGCTTGAGGCCGACGATGTTGAGGCCGCTCAGATGCGCGCGATCGCCCATTACCGAGCCGTAGGGGATGACGTCGTTCTCGACCCCCGACATGCCGCCGACCATCGCGTGGCGGCCGATGCGCACGAACTGGTGTATCGCCGAGAGCCCGCCGAGGACGGCGAAATCCTCGACCACCACATGCCCGCCGAGCGTCGCGTTGTTGGCCATGATCACGTTGTTGCCGATGAAGCAGTCGTGAGCGACGTGGATGCCGACCATGAACAGCCCGTCGTCGCCCACGCGCGTCACCATGCCGCCGCCCCTGGTGCCCGGGTTCATGGTCGCGTACTCGCGGATGACGTTGTTGCAGCCGACGATCAGCTCCGAGGGCTCTCCGGCGTATTTGAGATCCTGGGGCGGCTGGCCGATCGAGGCGAAGGGAAAGATGTGACAGCCCGCGCCGATACGCGTGCGCCCGGCGATGACGACGTGCGATTCGAGCCGCACGCCGGGACCGAGCTCGACGTCGCGGCCGATCACGCTGTACGGACCGATCTCCACGTCGTCGGCGACCCGCGCCCCGAGCTCGACGATCGCCGTCGGGTGTATCACGGGCATCTACTCGCCCATGATCATGGCGGCGAAGGTCGCTTCGGCCACCACCACGCCGTCGACCTTGGCCTCCGATCGGAACTTCCACACCGGGCCGCGCCGCTGGTGCTTGCTGACGTGAACGTACAGCGTATCGCCGGGCACCACCGGCTTGCGGAAGCGCGCGTTCTCCACCGACATGAAGTAGACGAGCTTGCCTTCCCATTCGGGCCCCAGCGTGTGTACGACGAGCACCGCAGCCGACTGCGCCATGGCCTCGATGATGAGAACGCCCGGCATGACCGGCCGGGAAGGAAAATGGCCCTGGAAATAGGGTTCGTTGATGCTGACGTTCTTGACGCCGGTGGCGCTCACGCCGGGGATGGCGTCGATCACCTTGTCGATCATCAGGAACGGGGGGCGATGCGGGATCAACTCCATGATCCGCTCGATGTCGAGGTCGCTCGCCTCCTCGCGGCTTGCCACTTCCGCCATCTATTCTTTTACCTTCCGTTCGGCCAGCCGCGCGAGGGCCACGATCTGGCGTTTCCACTGCATCAACGGCACCGCCGGGGTGCCGCCATGGACCTCGCCCGGCGGGACGTCGCGCATCAGACCGGCGCGGGCCGCAAGCTGGGCGCCGTCGCCGATGTCGAGATGACCGGCGAGCCCCACCTGCCCGCCGCAGACGACGAAGTCGCCAAGCTTGGTGCTCCCGGAGATCCCCACCTGGCCGGCGATCACGCACCCCTTTCCAAGCTGCACGTTATGCGCAATCTGGACCAGATTATCAATCATGCAGCCGGCGCCGATAATGGTATCAGGGCCGCTGCCGCGATCAATCGTCGAGTTGGCGCCGACCTCGGCGTCGTCTCCGATGATGACCCGCCCGGTATGCGGAATGCGCAGGTGCCCGGCGGGGGACGGGGCGAAACCGAACCCCTCCTGGCCGATGCGGGCACCGGGGTAGATCGTGACCCGGTCGCCCATGCGGCAATGACTGAGCGAGGCGCAGGCGCCGACGATGCAGTCCTCGCCCATGACGACGCCCGCCTCGATCACCGCGTTGGCGCCGATATGGCAACGGGCGCCGATCTCGCAGTGCGCCCCGATCACGGCCCCCGCATCGACGCGGCAGTCGGGGCCGAGTATCGCCTCGGCATCGATCACTGCGGCCTCGGCGATGCCGGGCTTGACGCGCGCCGGCGGGTAGAAGGCCCGTGCCACGCGCGCGAACGCCCGGTAAGGCTCCGGCGTCAATAGAAGCGCCATCCCCTGCGGCGCCTGTTGCGCCACCTCGGGGGCGATGATGCAGGCGCCGGCGTGGCTTCGGGTGAAGGCTTCGATGTAACGCCGGTTGTCGAGAAAACTGATCGTCTCGCCCCCGGCGGCCTCGAGGGGCGCGATGTCGACGACCCGCCGCGCACCGTCGGCGCCGGGCGCGAGATCGGCTTCGGCGATGACGGCGAGCTCGGCCAGGTCGAAGGGCCCCTGCGCCGCGAAGAAACGTGGGTCGGCCATGGCTCAGTCCTGGGCGAGCGGTACAGCCACCTTCGGCAAACGTTCGTTGAGGCGCAGCAGAACGTCGTCGGAGATGTTCAAGGCCGCGTCGGAGAAGACCACCTGCTGACGCGGCAGAACGAGGTTGAACCCGCGCTGCCCCGCGAGCTCCGAGATGATCTCGGTCAACGCCCCCTGGACCTGCCTGAGGCCGTAATCGTAGGCCTTATCGAGCTCGCGCTTGCGTGTCTGCGACCCTTGCTGGACCTTCGCCACCCGTTCCTCGAACTCGCGGCGCTTCTGGGCGAACGCCTCGCTCGAGAGGATGGCGCGCTGGCGCCCGAGCTCCTGGTCGAGGGTGCGCAGCTCCTGCTCCTGCTTCGTGATCTCCTCCTGATAGATCTGGCGCTGGCGCTCGATCTGGGCGCGAATATCGACCGATGCCGCCGACTCGCGCAGGATTCTCTGGAAATCGAGAACCGCCACCTTGGTCTCTGGATGCTCCTGGGCGGCAGCGCCGGTCGGAACGGCGGCGGTGGCCGCGACGGCGAGAGCAACGATCGTGACAAGGCCGGGCACCCGCAAATTCATGGCCTAAAACCTCGTTCCGAATGTGAACCGGACCGACTCGGTCTCATCGAAATCTTCCTTAAGGATCGGCACGCCGAAGTCTATGAGAATTGGACCGAACGGGGAGATATAAGTGAGACCGAGGCCGACCGAGGCGCGCGGCGAGGCTTCGTCGAGGATTTCGGGGCCCTCGTCGTCGATTTCGGTGAGCGTGCCGATGTCCGCGAATAGACGGCCGCGAACATTGAATTCCTTGGGAAAACCGAGCGGGAAGCTGAGCTCGAGGCTTCCCGTGCCGAACAGGTTGCCGCCGAGAGCGTCGCGGGTGTCGTTGTCGCGCGGGCCGATACCGGCGGTGTCGAAGCCGCGCAGGTCGGACCCGCCGATAAAGAAACGGTTATTGATGCGCACGTCTTCGCCGAAGCCGAAGATGTGCCCGCCGGACGCCGAAACGCTGGCCACCCAGTCGGGGAAGATCGAGTAAAAATACGCTGCCGAGAGCCTGTTTCGGAGGTGACGGACATCTCCGCCGATCCCGGCGACGTCCTGCGTGAAGCGAACGAAATAGCCCTCGCTCGGGTCGATTCGGCTGTCGCGCGCGTCATACAGCAGGGTTTGGCCGACGGACGAGGTGACGCTCGTTCCCTCCTGCGCTTTGATGAAGCGCGAGGCGTCGGCATCGACGTCCGAGATCTTGTCCTCGCGCAAGGTGTAGTTGACGTTATGTCTCAAACGTTCGGTGATCGGGTAGCCCATGCGCAGGCTGAAGCCCAGCGATTCCTGATCGAAGCTTCCTTCGTCGGTGATGTCGACTTCGCGGCGGAATACGTCGAATCCCGCGGCGAGCTCGCGATCGAGAAAATACGGCTCGGTAAAGCTCAGGGCGAGCTCCTGGCGCCGACCCGATAGCGTGAAGGACAGGCGCAGGTCCTGGCCGCGGCCGAGCAGGTTGCGTTCGCGAATGGCGACGTCCGCGAGCAGGCCGTCGACCGAGGAAACGCCGGCACCGAAGGTGAGCTCTCCGGTCGCGCGCTCTGAGACCTCGACATCGATGACGGCCTTGTCGGAGATTTCGCCCTGGCTGCTCGTCAAGTCGACCTTGTCGAAGAATCCGAGGTTGCGGATTCGCTGGCGCGAACGACGCAGCTTCGCCGAACTGAAGGCGTCGCCCTCGACCAGGCGGAACTCGCGGCGAATCACTTTATCGAGGGTGCGGAAGTTGCCGGTGATGTTGATGCGCTCGACGAATACCCGCGAACCTTCGGCGATCTCGTAGGTGAGATCGATGGTCAGCGCGTCGCGGTTGCGCTCGGCCCGTGGGCGGATGTCGACGAAGGCGTAGCCGAGGTTGCCGACCACCGTGGTCAGCTCCTGGATCGTGTCCTCGACCTCGTCGGCGTCGTACCAGTCGCCGGTTTCGGTCTCGACGTGCTCCAAAAGGTCGTCCACGCTGAGGTCGCGCAGCTCGCTCTTCAGGCTTACCTCGCCGTATCGGTAGCGCTCACCCTCCTCGACCGTGAAGGTTATGAAGAAATCCTTGCGGTCGCGTGTCAGCTCGGCGACCGCCGAGACGACGCGAAATTCGGCATAGCCTTTCGACAGGTAGAACCTGCGCAACAGCTCGCGGTCGAACGTCAGGCGGTCGGGATCGTACGTGTCGTCGGTGGTGAGGAAGCGGTACCAGACCGATTCCTTGGTCTGAATCTGCCCGCGCAGCTTACGGTCGCTAAACCGCTCGTTGCCGATGAAGCTGATCCTGCGGACGCTGGTGAGCGGTCCCTCGTCGATCTCGAACACCAGGTCGACCCGGTTTTGCGGCAGCTGAATCACCTTGGGCTCGACCGTCGCGGCGAAACGGCCGCTGCGACGGTAGAGTTCGACGATGCGCGCGACGTCGGACTGTACCTTGGTCCGCGTATAGACGACGCGCGGCCGCAACCGCACCTCGGCCGACATCACGTCGTCGCCGATCCTTTTGTTGCCCTCGAAAGCGAGGCGGTTGATGATCGGGTTCTCGAGCACGCGGACGACCAGGGCGTTGCCCTCGCGCCTCAGGGTGACGTCGGCGAACAATCCGGTCGCGAACAGGCTCTTGAGCGAGCGGTCGATGCGCTCGGGGTCGAACGGGTCGCCCACCGCGATGACCATGTAAGAGAAGACGGTCTCCGCCTCGATCCGCTGGTTTCCCTCGACCCGTATCTCCTCGACGATCCGATCCGGCTCCTGCGCCGCGCTTGGCCGTATTCCGGAAATAAGCACCAGAACAACGACAAGCACGCCCGGAAGCTGAATGAAACGTGACAATCCGCCTCCAATCAACCGATCTGGCGCTACGAGAAGAGTTGGAAAAAGAGGTCGACGACCTTGAGGTGAACGAGGTCGTTCCAGGTGACGAAAACCATGAGGGTCAGCACCAACGCGAGGCCGATGCGAAAACCGTATTCCTGGGCACGCTCGCCCAGCGGCTTGCCGCGGATCGCCTCGTACACGTAGAACATCAGATGACCGCCGTCGAGCATGGGGACCGGAAAGAGGTTGATGAGCCCGAGATTGATCGAGAGCACGGCCGTGAACCAGAAGACGGTGATCAGACCCTCCTCCGCCACTTGGCTCGCCAACTGTGCAATTCGTATGGGGCCGCCCAGCTCGTCGGTCTCGCGCGTGCCCACGATCATCTGGCCGACGGCGCTCAGGGTCACCGCGGTGATCCTCACGGTCTCGGTCATCGCCACCCAGGTCGCGGTCAGGGGATCGTGACGCACGAAGGTGACCCCCGTCCTGCCCACCCCGAGCCTGCCGAAGCGC
>JAZFVR010000009.1:0-6159 GCA_036447835.1 Alphaproteobacteria bacterium
TCGACGGCACCCTTCGCATCAACGGCAGGATCGTGCCGACGGCGCGGACGGCGGTCGGCCTGGCGACGACGGCGACGGTCGCGGTCACCGACGGCCAGCTGTCGGTCGAGCTCCCGAACGACGGCGGCGCGGGCTTTATCGCCGGCATCGTCCTCGAACCGATCGGCGGCCCCAGCGTGCTCGGCCCATCCGGGCTCGCGCCCGATCCCGAGCAGTTCCTCGCCGCCGAGGCGATCATCGCCGACGCCATGGCCGAGCTCATCGAGACAGCCGTCGCGCTCGCCGGCGACGAGACTACGCGGGCGCAGATTCTCGAGCTCTCCGAGCCTCCCGTCCAGGACGTCCAGACGGTCAGCGAGAGCTGATCCCGGGCCCGCGGGCGACACCCGAGGAAAGAAGGCGCCGGCTAGACCGGCGGGTCTTCGAGGCGGCGCAGGCGCCGCGCCGCGTAGCGGGCGAAGCGCACGGTCTGCGCGCGCCGCGTCGCCGGCGCCATGCGCTGGACGGGCGCGCGGCGCAGCACGGCGCCACCGAAGCGGTCGGCGACGATGACGCCGCCGTCGTCGGGCAGCAACGCCTGCGGAAAATCTCCCGGCACAGCGAAGTAGAAGCAGTCGCAGAAGCGCAGGTAATCGCGCCATTTGCGGTCGGCGCGCAGGTCGGCGACGCTCGTCTTGATCTCGACCACGGCGAAGGCTCCCTTGCGGTTGAGCCCGATGACGTCGACCCGCCGGCCGATGCCGAGCGGCATCTCGACGAGCGTCGCGTAGCCCATGTCGGCGAGCAGACGGCACACGCCGCGCGCCACCGCGTCGGCGTCGTTCTCGCTGTGCGGCGGCGATTCCGCGTCGAAACGAAGCTCCTCGTCGAGGTCCATGCCGCGAACCGTCGCGCCCGGTGGCAAGCGAGCGATCATACTAGGCGGGCGCAGGCGGGCGATCAACGCACGAGCCGCGCGCCGGCGCGCCTCAGCCGTCCTTTCCGCTGACGCCGGCCTCGCCGAAGGTCGCCATGCCCGTGTGCGCGGCGACCGCGGCGCGCACCACCGCGACGGCGAGCGCGGCGCCGGTGCCCTCGCCGAGGCGCATGGCGAGGTCGAAGAGCGGCCTCTTGTTCAGCGCTTCGGCGAGGCGGCGGTGGCCGGGCTCGGCCGAGAGATGGGCGACGAGGCAGTGGTCGAGCGCGCCGGGCGAGGCGGCTTCGAGGACGGCGGCCGCGGCGGTCGAAACGTAGCCGTCGAGCAGCACGGGCACGCGCCTGAGCCTCGCGGCCAGCGCGGCGCCGGCGATGGCCGCGAGCTCGCGCCCGCCGACGCGGCGCAACGCCTCGAGGGGATCGCCGAGCGCGTCGCCGTGGTGCGCCATCGCCAGTTCGATGGCGGCGGCCTTGCGCCCGAGTCCGGCCGCGTCGACGCCGGTGCCCGGCCCCGCCCAGTCCTCGGCGTCGCCGCCGAACAGCGCGCAGGCGAGCGCCGCCGCCGCGGTGGTGTTGGCGATGCCCATCTCGCCCAGGCACAGGAGGTCGATGCCGTCGGCGACCGCCTCCATGCCGGCGACGAAGGCCGCGACGCAGTCGCCTTCGCTCATCGCGGGCGCCGCGGTGAAATCGGCGGTCGGCGTGTCGAGCGCCAGCGGCAACACCTCGAGGCGGGCGCCGACCGCGGCGCAGATCTGGTTGATCGCCGCGCCGCCGGCCTCGAAGTTGGCCACCATCTGCGCCGTGACCTCGGCCGGATACGCCGAGACCCCGCGCGCCGCGACGCCGTGGTTGCCGGCGAAGACGCAGGCGAGCACGCGGTCGATGCGCGGCGGGTGGCGCCCCTGCCACGTGGCGACCCAGGCGGCGATCGTCTCGAGCCGGCCGAGCGCGCCCGCCGGCTTGGTGAGCCGCGCCTCGCGCTCCGCCGCGCGCGCCTCGGCCACGCGGTCGGGGCCGGGCAGCCGCGCCAACAGGCCGCGCACCTCGTCGAGCGTGGAAACGGGAAGCGGGTCGTTCATCGCGGAACCTCGACGCGGTTGTTGGGACAGGCTTGCCGTCGGCGTAGCGTTGTCCTATATCCCGGACGCCTTGGCCCCGTCAAAGGCGCAATACGGGAGCGACCGCCGTGCCCGACGATTCGGATTCGACGCAGGCCCCGCGCGGCTTCGTGCGCGGCTGGCTCGACGACCTGCATCTCGCCGCCGGGTTCCTCACCCGCATCACGCCGCCGCCCACGGGCGATGCCGGGGGGCGTCCGCTGGCGCAGGCCGCGCGCGCCTTCCCCCTCGTCGGTGCGTTTGTCGGGCTCGGCGCTGCGCTGGTCTACGCGCTCGCCGACGGGCTCGGCCTCACCGCGCCGCTTGCCGCCGTGTGCGCGCTCGCCGCTCTGGTGCTGGCGACGGGCGCGCTGCACGAGGACGGCCTCGCCGATGTCGCCGACGGCTTCGGCGGAGGCGCGACGCGCGACGAGAAGCTCGCCATCATGCGCCAGGGCGCGAGCGGCGCCTTCGGCGTCATCGCCGTGGCGCTCGGCGTCGTCGCCCGCGTCGCCGCGCTCGCCGCGCTCGCCACGCCCGGTGTCGTCGCCGCGGCGCTGGTGGTATCGGGGGCCGCCTCGCGCGCGGCGATCCCGGCGGTGATGCGGCGCCTTCCCGCGGCGCGTGCCGACGGCCTCGGCGCCGCTGCCGGCGTGCCGGCGCAGAACGACGTCATCGTCGGCCTCGCCATCGCCGGCATCGCCGCGCTCGCCTTGCTCGGCTTCGGGGCGGCGTTGGTCGCGCTCGCATTCGGTGCGCTGGCGGCGGCCGGCATCGCAGTGCTCGCCCGGCGCCAGATCGGCGGCTTCACCGGCGACGTGCTCGGCGCGGTGCAGCAGGCGACCGAGATCGCCATCCTCCTCGCCCTGGTCGCGCTCGCTTGAGCGCGCTGACGACGCGCTGGTGGTGGGTGCGCCACGCCCCGGTGGTCGGCCACGGCGGCGCCATCTACGGCAACACCGAGGTCGCCTGCGACACCTCCGACGGCGAATCCTTTCGCGCGCTCGCCAGGCGCCTGCCTGCCGACGCCCTGTGGGTGACGAGTCATCTCGGGCGCGCGCGCGAGACCGCGGCGGCGATCGCGGCGGCCCGAAACGACGCGACGATCGAGCCGTTGGTCGAGCGCGACCTCGGCGAGCAGGACTTCGGCGACTGGCACGGGCGCACCCACGCCGAGCTCGCGGACGACGGCGTCTACCACAAGTTCTGGACCGCGCCGGCGCACCACGCGCCGCCCGGCGGCGAGAGCTTCGCCAGCGTCATCGCGCGCGTCGCCGCGGCGATCGAGCGGATTACCCGCGCCCACGCCGGTCGTGACATCGTCGCCGTCGCCCACGGCGGCTCGATTCGCGCGGCGTTGGCGCTGGCGTTGTCGCTCGACGCCGAAGCGGCGCTCGCGTTCCGCATCGAAAACCTGTCGCTCACGCGCATCGAACACGTCGCCGGCCCCGGTCCCGGCGGCGACTGGCGCGTCGCGCAAGTGAATCATCCGGCGAAGTAGCGCGGCGATATTATTTCGTGTTACGTTGCGCTCAGTGCGCGAGAAGAGGGAAGCCGGTGAAGCGGTCGCGCGTCGTCGCACCCGCCAGTCCGGCGCTGCCCCCGCAACTGTAAGCGGCGAGGCCCCGATGAGAGCCACTGGCGCCCCTTAGCCATAGGCGACGGGTGCTGGGAAGGCGTCGGGGCCGCGAAGCCCAAGCCAGGAGACCTCCTCGCAACCCCGGTTCCGTAATCCTCGGGAGGAGGAGAACGCCCGATGGTCCTGCCCGGCGCCGCTCGTTCCAAGGACGTATCCGCACCGCCGCTGACTCTGGTCCTCGGCGGGGCGCGCTCGGGCAAGAGCGCCTACGCCGAATCGTTCATCGAAGACCACGCGGCGCGCACTGGCGGCGGCTGCGTCTATCTCGCCACCGCCGAGGCCGGCGATGACGAGATGGCGGCACGCATCGCCGCGCACCGCGCCCGGCGGGGCAGCCGCTGGACCACCATCGAGGAGCCGGTCGCGCTCGCCGACGCGCTCGAACGCGCAGGCCGCGGCGGCGATGCAGTGCTCGTCGATTGCCTCACCCTGTGGCTCGCCAACCTGATGGCGCGTGGGCGCGACGTGGACGGCGAAAGCCGCCGCCTCGCCGCCGCGCTCTCCCGCATCGCCGGACCGGTGGCGTTGATCGCCAACGAAGTCGGTCTCGGCATCGTGCCCGACAACGCCGAAGCGCGCGCGTTCCGCGACCACGCCGGGCGCCTCAACCAGGCGCTCGCCGCGCGCGCCGACCGCGTCGTGCTCGTCGCCGCCGGCCTGCCGCTGGTGCTCAAGGGGTGACGCCGGTGAGCGGCCGCGACGACTTGCGCATCGTCTCGCTGATCCCGAGCGGCACCGAGATCGTCGCCGCGCTCGGCCTCGCCGACCGCCTCGTCGGGCGCTCGCACGAGTGCGACTTTCCCGCCGGCGTGGCGCGCCTGCCCGCGTGCACGAGCCCTGCGTTCGAGACCGGCGGCGCCAGCCGCGAGATCGACGATCGCGTGCGCGCGCTCGTCGCCAAGGCGCTCAGCATCTACGATCTCGACACGGCGACCCTCGAACGGCTCAGGCCGACGCATATCGTGACCCAGGACCAGTGCGCCGTCTGCGCCGTCGAACTCGCCGAGGTCGAGCGCGCGGTCGCGGCGATGATGCGATGCGACGCGCGGATCGTCTCGCTGCACCCGCAGACGCTCGACGACGTGTGGAGCGACGTGGCGCGCGTCGGCGCCGCGCTCGGCGTCGACGGTGATGCGATCGCGGCCGGCTTGCGCGCGCGCGTCGCCGACATCGCGGCGCGAGCGCCGGCAGAGGCCAAGAGCGTCGCCTGCATCGAATGGGCCGACCCGCTCATGGCGGCGGGCAACTGGGTGCCCGAGATGGTGCGCCTCGCCGGCGGCGACGACTTGCTCGGCGAGAGCGGCGCGCATTCGCCCTATATCGACCGCGAAGCACTCGCCGCCGCCGACCCGGACGTGATCGTCTTCATGCCATGCGGCTACGACCTCGCGCGCACGCGCGCCGACGCCGAGATGCTCGCGCGCCGCGACGGATGGCAAGACTTGCGCGCCGCCGAGGCGGGCGAGGTCTACGTCAGCGACGGCAACCGCTACTTCAACCGGCCGGGGCCGCGGCTCGTCGAGTCGGTCGAGATCCTCGCCGAGATCCTGCACGCGGACGTCTTCTCCTTCGGCCACGAAGGCGACGGCTGGCAGCGCCTGTGAGTGCGGTGGGAGCGATGAGCGACATGAAAACGAAAGCCACGGGCAAGATTCCTGCGACGGTGATCACCGGCTTCCTCGGCGCCGGCAAGACGAGCCTGATCCGCCACCTGCTCGCGACCGCCAACGGGCGGCGCATCGCGCTCATCATCAACGAGTTCGGAGACTTGGGCATCGACCGCGAGATCCTCGCCGGCTGCGGCATCGCGGGCTGCGACGAGAACGATATCGTCGAGCTCGCCAACGGCTGCATCTGCTGCACCGTCGCCGACGAATTCCTGCCGACGATCGAGGCGCTGCTCGCGCGCGACCCGCCGCCCGAGCACATCGTCATCGAGACCTCGGGCCTCGCGCTGCCCAAGCCGCTGATCAAGGCGTTCAACTGGCCCGAGGTGCGCACGCGCGTCACCGTCGACGGCGTCATCGCGGTGATCGACGCCGCCGCCGTGGCCGCCGGCACCTTCGCGCCCGACCCGGAGGCGGTCGCCGCCCAGCGCGCCGCCGACCCGGCGCTCGACCACGAGAGCCCTTTGGAGGAAGTGTTCGAGGACCAGCTGCTGTGCGCCGACATGGTCGTGCTCAACAAGTCCGACCTCGTCGGCGACACCGAGATGGCGCGCGTGCGCGCCGAGGTGGGGGCGCGGCTCGCGCGCGCGGTCAAGGTGGTGCCGACGGCGCACGCGGCGATCGACGCGCGCGTGCTGCTCGGCCTCCACGCCGCCGCCGAGGACGACCTCGCGGCGCGGCCCTCGCACCACGACGGCCTCGCCGGCGACCACGACCACGACGACTTCGAGAGCTTCACCGTGGCGCTCGGCGCGATCGCCGACCCCGAGGCGCTGCACCGGCGCCTGCTCGCCGCGATCGAGGCGCACGCGATCCTGCGCGTCAAGGGCTTCCTCGA
>JAZFVR010000010.1:0-2527 GCA_036447835.1 Alphaproteobacteria bacterium
GCCTGCGGCCGGCGCAGGCAACACGGGGGCCGCGGGGCGCGTCAGTCCTCGGCGAACGGCGGCAGCGACAGATAGACGATGCGCCGCAGGAGCTCCTGGTAGCGTTCGTCGACGGCGCCGCTGAACACCGGATCCTCGTTCTCGGCGAACTCCCTGTCGATGGCGCTCCAGTCCTCGGCCTCCAGGCTCTCGCGCGCCGGCGGGAACGGCGCCGTCTCCTCCTTGTGCATGTGCTCGCGAACCAAGGCCGTGTAGTCGGAGACGGTCTTCTCGAACCCGGCCTTGTCCATGGGCGCCTCGATCGACAGCGCCTCGACCGCTCCCCCATCGCGCCTCTTTTCCGGCGCGTCGTCGCCCGTGGCCGCGCCAGCATACGCGTTTCCCCCGCGTGTCGCAGCCCAATCCTTGGCAACGGACACGGGTTCCCACAAGGCGTGAAGTTGACGACAAGACCGTAGGAAACCTATATATTCGGAGATTGTCATATTAGGTGGGAACGGGCTGGGATCGCGCCCGCGGCCGGCCCGGGAAATGGCCGGACGATATGGCAAACCTGATCACACTGTTGCGCTTGCTGTTGCTGTTCCTCCTGGTGGCGATGGCCTACCAGGCGACGCCGGCGTGGCAGCTCGTCGATGCGCCGCTGCTCGTGCTCATCATCGCGCTCGACGGGCTCGACGGATACGTCGCGCGCAAGCGGTCCGAAACATCGGTGTTCGGGTCGATCTTCGACATCGCCATCGACCGGGTGGTCGAGAACGTCCTCTGGGTCGTGCTTGCCCATCTTGGCCTGGTGCCGATCTGGGCGGCGATCGTGTTCATCACGCGCAGCTCGATCGTCGATTCGATCCGCTACGCGGCGATCTCGCGCGGCGAAACCGCGTTCGGGATGATGCAGTCGCGGTGGGGCCGTTTCCTCGTCGCCGGTCGCTTCATGCGAGGCTTGTACGGAACGCTCAAGGCCGTGACCTTCGGCTGGGTCCTCCTGATCCAGCCGTTACCCGAGCTTCGTCCCGAATTGTGGGCCGAATGGTCGTCGTTGCTGGCGGCGATCGCCGCCGTGCTCGTCTATGCCTCGGTCGCGGTGTGCCTGCTGCGCGGCGTGCCGGTGGTCATCGAGTTCCTCATGGCCCAAGGCATCCTGGGACGCTCGAGAGAGGCCGGGAGTTGGGTCAGGTGACCTGCGTGCTGGTCGACGTCGATGGGACCCTGCTTGCGGGCCCGAGCTCGGAGGCGTTGTTCGCCGCGTATCTGATGCGCCACCAGCGCATCGGCCCGCGCCAGTTCGTCGAGGCGGCGGTGTTCCTTGCGCGCTGGGCGTCGTGCTTCGGCCGCCATGTGTTCAAAAAGAACAAGGCGTATCTCGCCGGGCTCGCGGTCGACGACGTGGCCGCGCTCGCCGAGGACTTCGTCCGTGACGAACTCAAGCCGCGCCTGCGCCCGGCGCTGCTCGAGCGGATCGAGGCGCATCGTGCCGCGGGCCACCGCATCGCGTTGCTGACGGGCGCGCCCGAGTTCATCGCGCGTCCCCTCGCCCGCCACGTCGGCGCCGAGCTATGGAGCGCCACCCGCTGCGTGCGTTACAACGGCGCCTTCACGGCCGACCCGCCCGAGGCGCATCCTTTCTTTCGCGAGAAGGTTGCGCGGTCGCTCGAGCTGTGCGCCGCGATCGGCTGCGAGCTCGACGACTGCGTCGCCTACGGCAACTCGGTCTACGACCTGCCGCTGCTCGAGAGCGTGGGTCGGCCGATCGCGGTTTCCCCCGACCGGGGGCTGAAACGGGCCGCGCGTAACGGGGGCTGGGAGATACTCGACGCCTGAGGCGCCGGCCCCTTTGAGGCGTGGGAGCGGCTCATGTGCCATGCCGCCGGAGTCGCCAGCGAGCAACGGTGAAATGCGCGGAGGAGTAGGGTAGGATTCCCGCCCAAAGGTATAGGATACGAAAAAAGACATCACATCCGGGGGACACGATGGAACGGCCCTATCTGCTCTTTCTCGGCGACGCCCACGACGACCTCGCGGCCAAGGCGGCGCGCGGGGTCGTCGAGTGGCGGCCCGAGGGGTGCCTCGGGCAACTACGCCTCGACGGCTGCAACGCGACGCTCGGGCTGCCCGACATGACGATCGGCGAGGCCGTAGACGCCGGGGCGAAGACCATGATCGTCGGCGTCGCCAACGCCGGCGGCTTCATTCCCGAAAGCTGGGTGGCATCGATCGTCGGCGCGCTCGCGGCGGGCATGGACGTCGCCGCCGGCATGCACGACCGGCTCACCGGCGTCGCGACCATCGCCGAGGCCGCCGCACGCCATCATCGGCAGCTATTCGACGTGCGTCACCCGCCGCAGGACTTCTCGGTCGGCACGGGGAGCAGGCGAAGCGGCAATCGCCTGCTCACCGTCGGCACCGATTGTTCGTGCGGCAAGATGTACGCCGCGCTCGCGCTCGAACGCGAGATGCGCGCGCGCGGCATGAACGCCGAGTTTCGCGCCACCGGTCAGAGCGGCATCTTCATCGTCGGCGACGGGGT
>JAZFVR010000011.1:0-3065 GCA_036447835.1 Alphaproteobacteria bacterium
GCTCGCGTCTCCTCGCTTTCCCCGGCCCGCGGTGCGCAAACCGCCCGGGCGGGCGCCGCCGCGGTGACCGGGTCCGATCGACAAGGTGACGCGCCTCCGTGCCTCGTCATTGATCCAGGTTAATGAGTCGCGAGGTTCGCTCGATTAGCGTGACATTGTCGCGCGGTGCAAGGACGCGCATCACCGCCTCTCTGGGCGCGGTGCCCGAGGCAGACGCGGCTTGCCGTCCGGTATCTGCATGTTCCGGAGCTGAGGAATCATCCCCTCCGACGGCTACGGGGACCACCGCGCGACATCGATTTGCCCCCTTGGAAGCAATGGCGGGGTGCCGGTCCGTGCCCACGATCATCGGCCGCGGTCGGGCGCCCCGCCGAGTCTTTCCATTTCGCGCGATGACGCGCCGCGCGCCGCGCGGCCGGCGTCACGCGTGGTGCTTTCCGTCCTTGCCGATGGGGATGACGGTGCTGGCCTGGGGGCCCTTTTCGCCCTCTTCCTCGGCGAAACGCACCTCGGCGCCGAGCTCGAGGCGTTCGAAGCCGTTGTTGAGGACGCTGTTTCTGTGGAAGAAGATTTCACGCCCGTCGAGCGTTTCGAGGAAGCCGTAATCCTGCTCGGGAAACAGCCTGACGACGATCCCGTGGGGCGGTCCTTCCTTGACCTTTACGTTGCCCTGCTGGCGCGCGACGTGAGAGCGGAGCCGCCTTTGCACCGCCGCGAACGCGTCGCGGATCGCCACGTAGACGTCCTCGTGGGCGTGGTGCTCGGGCGGTTCGCGGTTGACCACCAGCTCGCTGCCGGGGACCGTGAGGTCGACGCGCACATGGTAGAGCGTGCCCTGGTGGTGCCGCCGGTGCGGCGTCTCGACGACCACGCGGCAGCTGGTGATGCGGTCGTAAATCCGTTCGAGCTTGTGGGCTTTCTTGCGGATCCTCGCTTCGACGGCTTCGGAGGGGGGAACGTCTCGGAAGGTGATCTGGAGCGGAATCTTCATCGTTTTTCTTTCTACCACACGACCCAACGCCCGCCGCCCGGATTCTCGGCCGCGATCGGCGGTGCGAACGCGCCGGCCCGCGGCGCGCGCCTCACCCCTTGATGCACACCAACGGCTCGAGCCGCGCCACCTTGCGCGCCAGCCCGGCGTGCTCGGCGGCGTCGACGACGGCGTCGACGTCCTTGTATGCCCCCGGTGCCTCCTCGGCGAGGCCGCGCGCCGAGCGGCTGCGCACGAAGATGCCGCGCGCGGCGAGCGCGTCGCTCACGTCGCGCCCGCGCCAGCGCTTCGCTGCCTGGTGCCGGCTCATCCTGCGACCGGCGCCGTGGCACGCCGAGCCGAAGGCGCGCGCCATGCCGCTGGCGCTCCCCGCCAGCACGTACGAGGCGGTCCCCATGCTACCGCCGATCAGCACTGGCTGGCCCGCCGCGCGCAGCGCCTCGGGCAGGTCCCGATGCCCGGGGCCGAAGGCGCGGGTCGCGCCCTTGCGGTGGACGAAGAGACGCATGGGCACACCCTCGACTTCGTGCTCCTCGTCCTTGCAGGTGTTGTGCGAGACGTCGTAGAGCAGCTTCACTTTGGCGCCGGGCAGCACCTCGGCGAAGGCCCGTCGGGTGAGATGGGTGATGATCTGGCGGTTGGCGAGCGCACAGTTGATGGCGGCGCGCATGGCCCCAAGATACGCGCTCCCGACCTCGGAGTCGATCGGCGCACAGGCGAGCTCGCGGTCGGGCAGCGTGATGCCGTGCCCGCCCGCGGCGACCGCCATCGAGCGCAGGAACTCGGTGCCGATCTGGTGGCCGAGCCCGCGCGAGCCGCAGTGGATGCTGATCACGGCGTCGCCGAGCTCGAGGTCGAACGCCGCCGCCGCTTCGCCGTCGTAGATCGCGGCCACGCGCTGCACCTCGAGGTAGTGGTTGCCCGAGCCGAGCGTGCCCATCTCGTCGCGCTGGCGCCGGCGCGCCTTCTGCGAGACCTGCTCGGGCGCGGCGTCGGGCGCGCAACCGCGTTCCTCGATGCGCTCGAGGTCGTCCTCGTCGCCATAGCCGCGCGCGACCGCCCAGCGCGCGCCGCCTTCCAGCATCGCCGTCATCTCGTCGGCGTCGAGGCGGATCGTTCCGGTGCTGCCGACGCCGGCGGGGACGGCCCGGAACAGCGCGTCGGCGAGCCGCTCCTTGACCGGCTCGATGTCGGCGGCGGCGAGGCCGGTGTGCAGCGCGCGCACGCCGCAGGAAATGTCGAAGCCGACGCCGCCGGCGGAGACCACCCCGCCCGCGCCGGGGTCGAAGGCGGCGACGCCGCCGATGGGAAAGCCGTAGCCCCAGTGCGCGTCGGGCATGGCGTAGGACGCCCTGACGATGCCCGGAAGCGTCGCCACGTTGGTCACCTGCTCGAAGACCTTGTCGTCCATGTCGACGATCAGGGCTTCGTCGGCGTAGATGATCGCCGGGACGCGCATCCTGCCGAAAGGCGCCACCCGCCACTCGTACTCAGCCACGCGCTCGAACCGGGACGTATCCATCGCTTTCCTCTCTTTCCCTGACAGGCTCTTAGTGGTCTAAGTCGGACATATGGTACCCATACGATCTCGTTTCCCGCTTCCTCGGCAGGAAGGGACGCGCAGGCGATGCCGGGGCATCGTCGCGTGTGCCTGACGCCCCGAGGAAGCGGGAAACGAGACCCGGAGGGCGGCCTTCCGAGCCCCCCGGCGGCGTTGCGCGCCGCTTGTGATGTGCCCGCATCACAGCGCGTCACGCGCTTGGCCGGATGAACTCGGAAGGCCGTCGTATGGGTACCCTATGTCAGACTTAGACCACTGGCCCTGGCGGGTGCCATCGCCTATAGTCGCCGCCGCGGCGGCGGTGCGTGCAGGCTGGGCCGCCCCAGAGCCGCGCCCGGCGCACGAAGTCTTGATTTGGATTCGCGGGGCCGGCGCACTAGCTCTATCGCGACAGTCCATTCACCCGAGTTCGGGAGTATCCATGTCCGACGCAGCGCTCGCCCGTAGCCGCGCCCTCGACCCGCGCAAGTTCCGCGACCCGGACACGACCGCCGACGGCGAGCGGCGCGGCTC
>JAZFVR010000012.1:0-10370 GCA_036447835.1 Alphaproteobacteria bacterium
CAAGCAGGAGATCCTCGACGGCAACTTCCGTGTCGACGTCGACGAGGGCATCCCGCAGTCCGAATAGCACGGGGTCTCTTTGACGATGGTGTCGTGACCCCGGCCCTCGGACTTCGACAGGCTCAGCATCGACAGGCTCGGCACGAGGGCCTCGTCCTGAGCCTGTCGAAGGACGAGTTGCGCCTCGCCGAGCCATGGTTCTGAGTATCGGGACGGCGTGTCGGGGCACGCGGCCGTCGGTCGCCGGCGATCCGGGGCGGCGTCCGCGCCGTCCCGGGCGCCTGAATTCGCGGCGGCGCGCGCGACGCCCATGAGCGAAGCCCGGCCCCTTCTCGCCATGCGCGGAGTCTCGAAGAGCTTCGGCGACATGCGCGCCAACGACGACGTCGATCTCACCCTCGAGCACGGCGAGGTGCTCGGCCTTCTCGGCGAGAACGGCGCCGGCAAGACGACGCTCATGAACATCCTGTTCGGCATCTACGGCGCCGATGCGGGAGGTATCGCCATCGACGGCCGCGCCGTCGCCATCGACGGCCCCGCCGACGCGCTCGCCCACGGCGTCGGCATGGTGCACCAGCATTTTCACCTGGTGCCGCGGCATTCGGTGCTCGAGAACCTGCTGGTCGGCGAAAAGGGGCGTGGCGGGCGCCTCGACCGCACGCGCGCGCGCCGCCGCCTCGACGAGATCGGCCGCCGCTACGGCCTCGTCCTCGATGGCGAGCGCCTCGTCTCCACGCTCACCGTCGGCGAGCAGCAGCGCCTCGAGATCGTCAAGGCGCTGTTCCGCGGCGCGCGCATCCTCATCCTCGACGAGCCGACCTCGGTGCTCACGCCGCAGGAGAGCGAGGGCCTGTTCGCCGCCATCCGCGCCATGGCCGCCGCCGGCGTCGGCGTCGTCTTCATCAGCCACAAGCTCAACGAGGTGCGCGCGATCACCGACCGCATCGCGGTGATGCGCCAGGGCGCCATGATCGCGGTGATCGACGATGTCGCCGCGGTCGACAACCGCCGCCTCGCCGAGCTCATGTGCGGGCACGCGCTGGCCCCCCCGGTCAAGCGGCCGACCGAGTGCGGTCGCGTGCTGCTGCGCCTCGATAGCGTGAGCGCCGCCGGCGGCGCGGGCCGGCCGAACGCGCTCGATGGCGTCTCGCTCGAGCTCCGCGGCGGCGAGATCGTCGGCGTCGCCGGCGTCTCGGGCAACGGCCAGCGCGAGCTCGCCGAGGTCATCGCCGGCATCGTCGCGCCGGTCTCCGGGCGCATCGAGGTCGACGGCAAGGCGGTCGAGCGCACCACCCCGCGCGCCATGCAGGCGCTCGGGGTCGCCGACATCCCCGAGGACCGCATGGGCGCCGGGCTGCTGACGACGCTGCCGCTTAGCGACAGCATGGTGCTGCCGCGCGCGGGCCAGGCACCGTTCAGCCGCTTCGGCGTGCTCAGGCCGGCCGCGATCCGCGCCTTCGTCGCCGAGCGCATCGAGCGCTTCGGCATCAAGGCCGCGGGCGCCGACGTGCGCACGGGCACGCTTTCGGGCGGCAACCTGCAGAAGGCTCTGCTCGCGCGCGAGCTCGCCTGGGACCCGCTGGTGCTCGTCGCGGCGCAACCCACCCGCGGCCTCGACGTCGCCGCGCGCGAGTTCGTGCACAGCCAGTTCCTCGACCTGCGCGCGCGCGGGCGCGGCGTGCTGTTGATCAGCGAGGACCTCGAGGAGTTGTTCGAGATCTGCGACCGCATCGCCGTGATGTTCGCAGGGCGCATCGTCGCGGTCCTCGATGCGGCCGAGGCCGACGTCGCGCGCGTCGGCCTCCTGATGACGGGCGTGCAAGAGGCGGCATGATCCGTTTGCGGATCGAGCCGCGCACGCGGACGCCGGCCTGGCTCAACCTCGCGCTGCCGGTGTTCGCCGTCGCCGCGACGCTCGTCATCTGCAGCGGCCTCATCGCGCTCGCCGGCGCCGACGTCGTCGATGCCTACCGCATCCTGTTCGCGAGCGCGCTGGGCAGCAAGTTCGCGCTCTCGGAGACGGTGGTCAAGGCGACGCCGCTGGTCTTCACCGGCCTCGCCGTCGCCGTCGCCTTCCGCGCCAAGTTCTGGAACATCGGCGCCGAGGGGCAGTTGCTCGCCGGCGCCATGGCCGCCGCCTTCATCGGCGCCCGCGAGGGCCTGCCGGCGTGGAGCCTGGTGCCGCTGATGATCGCCTGCGGCGCGCTCGCCGGGGGCGCCTGGGCGACGCTTCCCGCCGTGCTCAAGACACGCCTCAAGGTCGACGACGTGGTCGCCACCCTGATGCTCAACTTCGTCATGCTGTACACCATGATGGCGCTCCTCGACGGGCCGTGGAAGGACCCGTTGAGCGGCTATCCCGACTCGCCCGACATCCGCATGGACGCCGAGTTCCCGATCCTGGTGGAAGCGACGCGCATGCACCTCGGCGTCGCGCTCGCCGCGGTCGCGGCGCTCGCGGTGTGGTTCCTGATGCGCTACACGACGCTCGGCTTCGCCATCCGCGTGGTCGGCGAGAACCCGCGCGCGGCGCGCCACGGCGGCATCTCGATCGGCCGGGTGACGCTGTTGACCGCGCTCATCTCGGGCGGCCTCGCCGGGCTCGCCGGCGTCGGCGAAGTCGCCGGGCTGCACTTCCAGGTGATGGCGACGCTGTCGCCGGGCTACGGCTACACCGGCATCGTCATCGCCATGCTCGCGCGTCTGAGTCCGCTTGGCGTGGTGCCGGCGAGCCTGTTCTTCGCCGCCGTCATCACCGGCGCCGAGGCGATGTCGCGCAAGACCGGCGTGCCCGTGTTCCTCGCCGACGTGATCCAGGGGACGGCGCTGATCTGCATGATCGTCGCGCTGCTGTTCATCGCCTACCGCCTGCGCATCCGGCGGGCGCAAGCGGGTTGAGCGAGCGGCGCGATGGGCGAGATCCTCGACCAGGTCGTCTCGATCGGCTTCTTCGCCGCGATGATCCGCGTCGCCACGCCGCTCCTGTTCGCCACCCTCGGCGAGATGTTCAGCGAGCGCTCGGGGGTGCTCAACCTCGGCATCGAGGGCATCATGCTGCTCGGCGCCATGACCGGGTTCTCGGCCGCCTACTTCAGCGGCAACCTGTGGCTCGGCGTCGCCGCCGCGGCGGCGACCGGCATCGTTATCGGCGCGCTGATGGGGCTGCTCACCGTCAACCTCGGCCTGAGCCAGCACGTCTCGGGCCTCGGCGTGACGCTGCTGTGCTCGGGGCTCGCCTTCTTCTTCTACCGCCTCGTCTTCGGCCAGCCGTCGCAGCCGCCCAACGTCGAGGCCTTCCAAACCGTCGCCGTCCCGCTGCTCGCCGACATCCCCGGGCTGGGGCCGGTGCTGTTCGACCAGTTCGCGCTCGTCTACATGGCCTTCCTCGCGGTGCCGCTCGCCGCTTGGCTGC
The DNA here is from genome assembly GCA_036447835.1 of Alphaproteobacteria bacterium. Taxonomy (GTDB): domain Bacteria; phylum Pseudomonadota; class Alphaproteobacteria; order JAAXGF01; family JAAXGF01; genus JAZFVR01. The sequence continues at coordinate 3,413 of JAZFVR010000012.1, forward strand.
TCTACGCGACGCCGTGGGGCCTGGGCCTGCGTACCGTCGGCGAGAACCCGCACGCGGCGGTCTCGGCCGGCGTCGGCGTCGCGTGGACGCGCTACCAGGCGCTGATGATCGCGGGCATGCTCATGGGCATCGGCGGCGCCTATCTCGCCATCGCCCAGTTCAACGCCTTCACCTTCGGGGTGATCTCGGGGCGCGGCTGGGTGTGCATCGCGCTCGTCGTGCTCGGGCGCTGGGACCCGTGGCGCTGCGCGTTCGCGGCGCTGCTTTTCGGGGCGGTCGAGGCGCTGGGCTTGCGCCTGCAGTTGGCGGGCGCCATCGACGTGCCGTACCAGATATTTCTCATGATGCCCTTCGTGGTCACCATCGTCGCCATGGCGGTGCTGTCGCGCAGCGCCCGGGCGCCGGCCGCGCTGCTGATTCCGTTCCGGCGGGAGGAGCGCTGATGGAGCGAATTCCGGCCGCCGTCGTTAGCGGGCTCGCCCCGGTAATCCAGCGCGTCGTTGACCATAATTAAGGGGACACCTTACTTAATTGTCTGAGAATTAAGTAAGGTGTCCCCTTAATTCCGCGCTGCTCTCCCCCCTTCGGCAAGGAGGAACGGCAACGGCCGCGTTCACCCCTCCTCGGCGATGTCCTCGTTCCACAGCTCGGGGCGTTCGGCGATGAAGCGCTCCATCAGCGCGATGCAGTCGGCGTCGTCCATGAGCACGACCTCGACGCCGCGCCCGGAGAGGAACTCGGCGTTGCCCTCGAAGTTGCGCCTCTCGCCGATCACCACCCGCGCGATGCCGAACTGCACGATCGTGCCGCTGCACATCATGCACGGCGACAGCGTGGTGTAGAGCGTGACGCGGCCGTAGCCGGGGCGCCGCCCGGCGTTGCGGATGCAGTCCATCTCGCCGTGAGCGATGGGGTCGCCCTCCTGGATGCGGCGGTTGTGGCCGCCGGCGATGACCGCGCCGTCCTCGACCATGATCGAGCCCACGGGCACGCCGCCCTCCTCGTATCCCTGCTTGGCCTCTGCGTAGGCGAGCTTCATGAACCTCACGTCGTCGTCGCTGGCTTGGGAGATCGGCATGGTCACCTCGCTGGCATTCCCGCGTCTTCGCGCACCCGCACTCTAGCACGGCGCCCGCCCGGTCCCGGCGCGACGCCGGCGGCCGGAAAAAGCCGCGTCCGGCGGGGATTTGGCGGGCGTTCGGCCGCCGGATGCGCTATAATGCCGGCAAAAGAGGGGGTAGCGGGAAGCGTTCCACGGAGGTGCGAGGTGTTCTCGATCGGAACCAGATTGACGACGTGGCGCCGCGGCCGGCGCGGGCTCCTGCGCGTCTGCGTCGCAGGCACATTGGCGGTGCTCTCCGTGGCCGTGGCGCTCGCGGTGGCGAGCATCGGCCCCGAGCGGAACCACATTGCCCGGGCGCAGGCGCAAGAGAAAGGTTTCGCAGGCCAGCTCCTCGTCGCCACGCCGGCGATGCCCGACGGGCGCTTCGCCGGAACGGTCATCTACATGGTCTCGCACGACGAGACCGGCGCCATGGGCGTGGTGGTGAACCTGCCGATCGGCGACGTGCCGATGTCGGAGCTCATGAAGGGGCTCGGGTTCGAGGACGACAAGGCGCCCGGCGACATCCGCCTGCATTACGGCGGTCCGGTCGAGGAATCGCAGGGGTTCGTGCTGCATTCCCCCGATTACGCCAGCAAGGGAACGATGTTCGTCGACAACGGCCTGGCGCTGACGATGAACCGCGACATCATGCGCGACATCGTCTCTGGCGAGGGGCCGCAGCAGAAGCTCATCGCGTTCGGCTACGCCGGCTGGAGCGCCGGCCAGCTCGAGGAGGAGATGAAATCCGGGGTGTGGATCACCGTCCCCGCCGACGACGAGCTCGTCTTCGACGACGACTACGACGGCAAGTGGGAGCGCGCCGTTTCCCGACGCTCGATCGAACTCTAGATAACCGGGCGAGCGGCGCTGAGGCGCCGCTCAGACGTCGAGCACCTCGTCGACGAGATCTCGGGCGATGGGCAACGCCTCGATGCGCGGCATGCCGGGCGCGAGCTGCGGATCGTAGAGCATGCGGATCGCAAGCTCGTCGCACAGCGAGAATTCGTCCGAACGCGCCGCCGAGTAACGATGGGCGAGCACCGAGGGCATGTCCTCGGTGGCATGGGGGCCGACCCAGTGGTTGTCGAAGCCGATCGCGTGCATGAACTCGTGGCGCAGGCAATCGGTGTAGCCTTCGGCGATCTCGATGACGCCGGTGTGCAGCCGGCCGCCGTTGCCGTAAGTGGCACAATGGCACACCGGGCCGTCGAAGCGCGCCTCCATGGCGCCTCCGGTGACGAAATGAACGTCGATTCTGGCGTCGTCGTAGACGTCGTCACCGACCGCGCGGAAGCGCAGCCGGGTCCACCGCGACAGCGTCGCCAGAACGTCCTCGAGCTGGTCGAGGGCAGGCCCGTCGGGCTCGCCATGGATTCGCACCGCGACCGGCCGCGTCCATTTGCGCACCCAACCGGGCTCGGCCGGGCCGTGGTCGGTGCCGCGCATGAGGCCCAGGCTGTCGAAGAAATCGAGCATCGCGTTCCGAGGCGGCCGGTGCCGCGGCACCGGCGGCGGCGCCCGCAACCAGGCGCCTGCGACCACCGCCGCCGCTGCGGCGCCGACGATGAGCGGCCGGCGACCGATGCCCCGCCGCGCGTGATCGCCGCGGTTCCGCTCACGCATCATGCGGGTCAGTGCAGATGTTGGCGTCCGCCGCGGCGGATGACGTCCCACAAGCGCAGCAGGGGGCGGCGGCGTCTGTCGTGCAGGCGGAGCATCGCGGGGCGGCGCAGGAGCGGCGCCTGCCGCAATATCAGGACGATGCCGTCGCGCGGCCTCTGATAGGCCCGACCCGGCCCACGAAGACGGTCCATGACGAACCCCCCGGACGAACTCGAGAACGCCCAATGAAACACCGGGGGCCGTTTAAGGTCGGTTAATCGGGCGCCGGACGGGCGCTCCGCGATCCCAGGGGAAACTCTGAAAAACTATGCTGAAACAATTTATTAATCGAAACTGCCGGTGGTCGTGATGGCGCCTTCGAGATGGCTGCTGATGAACGCGATCGCGGCCTCGGAATCCCACTCGGCGGGGCCGCTGACGCGGCCGAGCTCCCGGCCGTCGCGGTCGATCAGCACTGTCGTCGGCAGCCCGCGCACGCCGAACGCCGTGGACGAGCGCGAGCTGGTGTCGAGATACTGCCTCAGATGCGTGATGCCGAGCCGTTCGAAGAACGGCGTCACCAGCGCGGCGCCGCCGCGATCGAGGCTGAGCGCGACGACCTCGAACTCGGGGCCGCCGAGCCTGGCCTGGAGGCGGTCGAGAGACGGCATCTCGCGGACGCAGGGGGCGCACCAGGTGGCCCAGAAGTTGAGCAGCACGACCCGGCCACGGAAATCGGCGAGGGTCAGCGGCCGGCCGCCGGCGTCGGCGAAGCGGACGTCAGGCACGGGAACGGGCGGCGTCGTCTCCTCGAAGCCGGGCATGGCCTCGGTCGCTCGGCCGGCGAGCGCGGCGGCCCGCGCCGGGCCGGACGGAACGCTTGATTGCACGGCGATTGCCGTCACAATGACAACGCAGGCGATTCGCCACAGGACGACCGTAATGTTTCGCATTTGGTTCCTCATCTCCGCCGGGGCCGGCCCATGAGCCGCAAGGCGACCCGTGCGACTGCCAAGGGGGACGAGGCCAACCCCATGTGGGGCGGCCGCTTCGCCGCGGGCCCGGCCGACCTCATGGAGGAGATCAACGCCTCGATCGGCTTCGACCGGCGCCTCTACGCCGAGGACATCGCCGGCTCCAAGGCCCATTGTTCAATGTTAGTCGCGCAAGGGATTCTGACAAGGGAAGACGGCGACGCGATCCTCGCCGGGCTCGACCGCGTGCTCGGCGAGATCGAGCGTGGCGAGTTCACTTTCGACCGCGGCCTCGAGGACATCCACATGAACGTCGAGGCGCGGCTCCGCGACCTCATCGGCGACGCGGCCGGCCGCCTGCACACCGCGCGCTCGCGCAACGACCAGGTGGCGACCGACCTCAGGCTGTGGCTGCGCGACGCCATCGACGGGCTCGACGAGGAGACCAGGGCGCTGCAGGCGGCGCTCATCGACCAGGCGGAAGCCCACGCGGCGAGCGTGATGCCCGGCCTCACCCATTTGCAGCCGGCGCAGCCGGTGACCTTCGGCCACCATCTGCTGGCTTACGTCGAGATGTTCGGGCGCGACCGCGGGCGCCTGGCCGACGCGCGCAAGCGCCTCAACGAATGCCCGCTGGGGGCGGCGGCGCTCGCCGGCACGTCGTTCCCCATTGACCGCGAGGCGACGGCGCGCGCGCTCGGCTTCGACCGCCCCTCCGCCAACTCGATGGACGCCGTCTCCGACCGCGACTTCGTCATCGAGTTCCTGGCCGCCGCGGCGCTCGCCGCGATGCATCTCTCGCGCCTCGCCGAGGAGATGGTGATGTGGTCGAGCGCCCGGTTCGGCTTCGTCGCGCTCTCGGACGCGTTCACCTCGGGTTCGTCGATAATGCCGCAGAAGCGCAACCCCGACGCCGCCGAGCTGGTGCGCGGCAAGGCGGGGCGCGTCGTCGGCGCGCTGGTCTCGCTTCTGGTGACGATGAAGGGCCTGGCGCTCGCATACGGCAAGGACATGCAGGAAGACAAGGAGCCGCTGTTCGATGCCGCCGACACCCTGTCGCTCGGCGTCCGTGCGACGGCCGGCATGGTGCGCGACATGAGCGTCGATACGGAGGCGATGCGCGCCGCCGCCGAGGCCGGCCACGCCACCGCCACCGACCTCGCCGACTGGCTCGTGCGCCGGCTCGGGTTGCCTTTCCGCGACGCCCATCACGCGGTCGGCAACATCGTGCGCCTCGCCGAAGAGCGCGGCCTGCGGCTCGCCGATGTGCCCCTCGACACGCTCCGGGAGATCGAGCCGCGTATCGACGACACGGTCTACGACGTGCTGGCGGTCGAGCGCGCGGTCGAGAGCCGCACCAGCCTCGGCGGCACCGCGCCCGATCTGGTGCGTCGAGCCGCGGCCGCTGCGCGGGAGCGCTTCCTGTGAGACACGGGCTGATCGCCGCCGCGCTGATCGCCGTTGTCGCCGGCGGGCTCGCCGCCTGCGGCAAGAAGGGTCCGCTCGAGCCGCCGCCGCAGAGCCGGATCGAGGCGCCCGGCGAAGCGACGCCGGCATGAACCACTTCGAATACCGGGACGGCGCGCTGTGCGCCGAGGACGTGCCGCTCGCCGACATCGCCGCCGCGGTCGGCACGCCGTTCTACTGCTACTCGACGGCGACGCTCGAGCGCCATTACCGGGTGTTCGCGCAGGCCTTCGCCGACGTGCCGGCGACCGTGTGCTACTCGCTCAAGGCCAACGCCAACCTCGCCGTCGTGCGCACGCTGGCGCGGCTCGGCGCCGGCGCCGACGTGGTCTCGGGCGGCGAGCTCAAATGCGCGCTCGCCGCCGGCGTCGCGCCTGAACGCATCATCTTCTCGGGCGTCGGCAAGACCCGCGACGAGATGGTGCTGGCGCTCGGCGCCGGCATCCTCCAGTTCAACGTCGAGTCCTTCGCCGAGCTCGAGCTGTTGAGCGGGATCGCCGAATCGCTCGGCGCCCGCGCCGCGGTGGCGCTGCGCGTCAACCCCGACGTCGACGCCGGCACCCACGAGAAGATCACCACCGGCGTGCGCGGCAGCAAGTTCGGCATCGACCACGACCGGGCGCGCGAGGCGGCGCGGCGTGCCGCCGCCCTCGGCGGGGTCGAACTCGTCGGGCTCGCCGTGCACATCGGTTCGCAGCTCACCGATCTGGCGCCCTTCGAGGCGGCGTTTTCGCGCCTCGGCGAGCTCGTGCGGAGCTTGCGCGCCGACGGGCACGGGATCGACCGCCTCGACCTCGGCGGCGGCCTCGGCATCCGCTACCGCGACGAAACGACCGCGCTCCCCGACGCCTACGCCGAGATGATCAAGCGCGTGACCGCGGGCCTCGGCTGCCACCTCTATCTCGAGCCCGGCCGCATGATCGTCGGCAACGCCGGCGTGCTGGTGGCGCGCGTGCTCTACGTGAAGGAGTCGGGTGCGCGCAGCTTCGTCGTCGTCGATGCGGCGATGAACGACCTGCCGCGCCCCGCGCTCTACGACGCCTATCACGAGATCGAGCCGGTGGAAGCGCCGGCCGCCGGCGCGGAACGCGCGCCGGTCGACGTGGTCGGCCCGGTGTGCGAGAGCGGCGACAGCTTCGCCCGCGATCGTGCGCTGCCGCCGCTCGGCGCCGGCGACCTCGTGGTCTTCCGCACCGCCGGCGCCTATGGCGCGGTGATGGCCTCGACGTACAACGCCCGGCCGCTGGCGCCGGAAGTGCTGGTCCGCGGCGGCGAGTTCGCGGTCGTGCGCCGGCGCCCCGGCTTCGACGAGATGACGGCGCTCGAAGAGATGCCCGACTGGCTCGGCGACGCGCCGAGGGCGGCGGGCGGCCGCGCGCGGGGCGTGGCGTGAGACGACCCGCCGACCCGGTCGAGGCGCTCGCGGCGGCGGCGCGGCGGCGCCTGTGGCTCGCCCGCGCGGCGCTGCTGTGGGAGCGCCTGTGGCCGGCGCTGTGGCCGGCGGTGTTCGTCGCCGGGTTGTTCCTCGCCGTCTCTTTGTTCGACCTGTGGGCGCTCCTTCCGGGGTGGCTCCACGCCGCGCTGCTGGTGCTGTTCGGCGGCGGCTTCGCGGTGGTGCTGGCGCGCGGCATGCGCGGCATGCGCCTGCCGGGCGCGGAAGCGGCGGCGCGACGGATCGAACGAGAGAGCGGCCTCGGCCACCGCCCGCTCAGCGCGCTGCGTGACCGCCCCGTCGCCGGCACCGGTGACCGCGCCGCCCGCGGCCTGTGGCAGGCCCATCTCGAGCGCGTGGCGCGCTCGGCGCGGCGGC
>JAZFVR010000013.1:0-4308 GCA_036447835.1 Alphaproteobacteria bacterium
TCCCGGCGTGGAACGATTCCAATCTGCGCAGCCTTTCCGAGCAGATCGAATCGCGCCTGTTCTTCGCCCATGTGCGCGCCACCACCGGCACGCCGACCGAGCGCGTCAACTGCCACCCGTTCCGCCACGGCCGCTGGCCGTTCATGCACAACGGCGCGATCGCCGACTATGAGGCCTTGCGCTACGCGCTCGACCGCCGTATCCCCGACACGCTCTACGCCGCCCGCCAGGGCAACACCGACACCGAGGCGATGTTCATGCTGGCGCTCGCCAACGGCCTGAAGAGCGACCCGCACGCCGCGATGGCGAAGACCGTCGCCGAGATCGAGCAGGTGGCGTCCGCCGAGGGCGTCGACGCCCCGCTGCGCATGACCGTGGCGGCGAGCGACGGCGAGCGCGTCTTCGCCTTCCGCTATTCGAGCGACGGCGCCTCGCCGTCGCTCTACTTCATTGGCGACGAGGGGCTGGTGACGCGCATTCGCGGCGACGTCGACGGCGCCGTGCTGGTGCTCTCCGAGCCCCTCGACGAGGCGACCGATGCCTGGAGCGGGGTGCCCGAGGCGCACATGCTCGTCGCCGCCGGCGGCGAGGTCGCGCTCACCCCCTTCGCGCCGTCGCCGGATGCCTGAGCGCGCTCCCGTCTTGATTCGATACGGGAGGCTGCCGTGCTCAAGGAGCTGATCGAAGCGCCGGAAACGGACGCCATCGAGATCGTCGCGCTCGGCGAGGACGGCCTCGAGGGCTGGCTCGCCGCCGAGCCGCCCGAGACCGCCGCCTGGATCGGCGCGACCCGCTTCGCCGCCAAGCCGGGCAAGCACTGCCTGGTGCCCGGCGCCGACGGCACCATCGCCCGCGTGCTGCTCGGCGTCACGGGCGAGCGCGACCCCTGGGCCTACGGCGGGCTGCCCGCGGCGCTACCCGACGGCGACTACCGCCTCGCCGACGGGCTCGACCGCGAGGCGGCGAGCGACGCGGCGCTCGGCTGGGCGCTCGGCGCCTACCGCTTTACCCGCTATCGCGAGCCGGAGGAGCGCCTCGCGCGACTGGTGTGGCCCGAGGCGTGCGACCGCGCCCGCGTCGAGAACCTCGCCGCCGCGATCACGCTCGCCCGCGACCTCATCAACACCCCGGCCGAGGACATGGGCCCGGGCGAGCTCGCCGGCGCCGCAACGGGCCTCGCCGCGGAACACGGCGCCGCCGCGGCGGTGACGGTAGGCGACGACCTCCTGGCGGCGAACTACCCGGCGGTGCACGCGGTGGGCCGCGCCGCCACCCGCGCGCCCAGGCTCATCGACCTCACCTGGGGCGCGGTGGACGCGCCCAAGCTCACCCTCGTCGGCAAGGGCGTGTGCTTCGATTCGGGCGGCCTCGACCTCAAGCCGGCGAGCGGCATGAAGCTGATGAAGAAGGACATGGGCGGCGCCGCGCTGGTGCTGGGGCTGGCGGGCGCGCTAATGGGCGCCGGCCTCGACCTGCGCCTGCGCGTGCTCGTGCCGGCGGTCGAGAACGCCGTCGCCGGCAACGCGCTGCGCCCGCTCGACGTGATCGCCACGCGCAAGGGCCTCACGGTCGAGGTCGGCAACACCGACGCCGAGGGCCGCCTCATCCTCTGCGACGCGCTCGCCGAGGCCGATTCGGAGGCGCCCGACCTCATCGTCGACTGCGCGACGCTCACCGGCGCCGCGCGGGTGGCGCTGGGGCCCGACGTGCCGGCGCTCTACACCCCCGACGACGCGCTCGCCGCCGACCTCCTGCGCCACGCCGCGGCCGAGCGCGACCCGCTGTGGCGCATGCCGCTGTGGCGCCCCTACCGTGAGATGCTCGACAGCAAGGTCGCCGACATCAACAACATCGCCGACGGGCCTTACGCCGGCTCGATCACCGCGGCGCTGTTTCTCGAGGAGTTCGTGAGCGAGACGCGGGCCTGGGCGCATCTCGACATGATGGCGTGGAACCTCAAGGCGCGACCGGGGCGGCCCGTCGGCGGCGAGGCCATGGGCCTGCGCGCGCTCTACGCCATGATCGTCGAGCGCTTCGCGGGCTAGTACTCGCGCGCCGGATCGACCGTGTTGATGAGCGGGCGGCCGTCCTTGAGGCGGCGGTAGTTCTCGGCGATCTGCCCGGCGCAGGAGCGCGCCAGCGTCACCGACGAGGCGTGCGGCGTCACCGTCACCTTGGGATGGCTCCACAGCGGGCTGTCTTCGGGCAGCGGCTCGGTGCGGAAGACGTCGAGGGTGGCGCCCGCGAGCCGGCCTGAATCGAGCGCGGCGACGAGGTCTTCCTCGACCATGTGGGCGCCGCGCGCGCTGTTGATGAGATAGGCGCCCTTCCTCATGGCGGCGAAGGCGCGGGCGTCGAGGATGCCGCGCGTCTCGGACGTGAGCGGCAACAGGCAGCAGACGACGTCGCAGGCGCCGAGGAAAGCGTCGAGTGTCGCCTTGCCGGCGAAGCCGTCGACGCCGGCGATGTGCTTCTTCGTGCGGCTCCAGCCGGCGACGCGGAAGCCGAGGAGGGCGAGCTTCTCGGCGACGTCGCCGCCGAGCGCGCCGAGGCCCATGACGCCGACGCGCGTCTCGGCCGGGTCGTACGCATCGAGCGCCTGCCAGCGGCGCTCGGCCTGCGACGTCGCGTAGTCTTCCATCCGGCACAGGCGCCTGAGCACCGCGGCGACGACGTAGGCGGTCATCTGACGGCGCATCGAGTCGTCGACGAGGCGCACCACCGGCACCCCCGCCGGCAGGTCGCCGCGCGCGAACAGGTGATCGACGCCCTGGCCGAGCGAGCAGATCAGCTTGAGGTTGGGGAGGCTCCCGAGCGCGCCCGCCGGCGCCTTCCAGGTGATCGCCATGTCGATGTCGCCCGCGTCGCCGACCTCGGGCCACGCCCGCAACTCGACGCCGGGCAAGAGCCGGCCCATGATCTGGCGCCACTCGTCGATATCCTGGCTCTTGCTGATGAGGACGATCGCCACCTGCGCCTCACATGCTCACCGCGCCGGTCTCGTCGGCCTCGAGCTCGAAGGCGGCGGCGAACAGCGCCCGCGTATAGGGATCTTTCGGGTTGGCGAACAGCGCCCCGGCGTCGCCCTGTTCGACCACCTTGCCGTCGCGCAGCACGATGATGTGGTGGCTCATGGCGCGCACCACCTTGAGGTCGTGGCTGATGAACAGGTAGGCGAGCCGGTGGCGGCGCTGCAGCTCGCGCAACAGATCGACGATCTGCGCCTGCACCGAGACGTCGAGCGCCGAGGTCGGCTCGTCGAGGACCATGAAGCGGGGCTTGAGCACCAGCGCGCGGGCGATGGCGACGCGCTGGCGCTGGCCGCCCGAGAACTCGTGCGGGTAGCGGTCCTGGGCGTCGGCGTCGAGGCCGACCTCCTCGAGCGTCTCGCTGATCAGCGCCCGGCGCTCGCCGTAATCGCCGCCGAGGCCGTGAACGACCAGCCCCTCCTCGATGATCTGGCCGATCGAGAGCCTGGGGCTCAACGAGCTGAACGGGTCCTGGAAGACGACCTGCATCTCGCGCCGCAAGGGCCTGAGCTCCTTGAAGCCGAGGCCCTGGATGTTCGCGCCCTTGAACTCTATGGCGCCCTCGCTGCGCTCGAGGCGCAAGAGCGCGAAGCCGAGGGTGGTCTTGCCCGAGCCCGATTCGCCGACGACGCCGACGGTCTGGCCCTCGCGCACCGAGAGCGTCACGTCGTCGACGGCGCGCACGTAATCGACCGTGCGGCGCAGCACGCCGGCCCTGACCGGGAAGTGGACCTTGAGGCCCTGGCAGCGCATCACCGTCGCGCCGTTGGCGGGCGCCGGCTCGGGCGCGCCCTTGGGCTCGGTGGCGAGCAGGTGGCGGGTATAGGGGTGCTGCGGGCGCTCGAAGATGTCCTCGGTCGCGCCGCGCTCGACGATCTCGCCCGCCTGCATGACGTAGACGCGCTCGGCCATCTTGCGCACGATGCCGAGGTCGTGGGTGATGAGCAGCAGCCCCATGCGGGTCTTGTGCTGGAGCTCCTTCAAGAGCTTGAGGATCTGCGCCTGGACGGTGACGTCGACGGCGGTGGTCGGCTCGTCGGCGATCAGCAGCGCCGGTTCGTTGGCGAGCGCCATGGCGATCATCACGCGCTGGCGCTGGCCACCCGAGAGCTGGTGCGGGTAGCTGGCGAGGATGCGCGCGGCGTCGCGCAAGCCGACCAGATCGAGGAGCTCGCGCGTGCGCGCCCGCGCCGCCTCGCCGACCAGCCCCTGATGCAGCAGCAGCGACTCGCCGATCTGCTTGTCGACCTTGTGCAGCGGGTTGAGCGCGGTCATCGGC
>JAZFVR010000014.1:0-2512 GCA_036447835.1 Alphaproteobacteria bacterium
CACCTCTTCGTCCTCGGCCGGCACCTCAACGACGGCGGCGCGAAGGACGTGCTGTGGCGTCCCGGCGCCCACCGCTAGGCTGCGCGAGACCGCGGAAAAGCGGGCGCTTCCGGGCCCCGACAGCGCGTTGACATCGCGGGGGCGCGGCGATAGTGTGCGCCTGCGAAATGACCCCGGCGCACCCGCCGGGTTCGCTCGTTCTTGACCTTCCACCGCGTGCGTGCACGTCTCAGTCGGAGCTGACCGGGAATGAAAGTCCTCGTCGCCGTCAAGCGGGTGATTGACGCCTATGTCAAGGTGCGGGTGAAGGCCGACCAGACCGGCGTCGAGACCACCAACGTCAAGATGTCGATGAACCCCTTCGACGAGATCGGGGTCGAGGAGGCGGTGCGCCTCAAGGAGGCGGGTAAGGCCGAGGAGATCGTCGCCGTCTCGCTCGGCGTCCGGCAGTGCCAGGAGACGATCCGCACGGCGCTCGCCATGGGCGCCGACCGCGGCATCCTCGTCGAGACCGACGCCCCGCTGCAGCCGCTCGCCGTCGCCAAGTTGCTCAAGGCGGTGGTCGAGTTCGAGAAGCCCGACCTCGTCATCCTCGGCAAGCAGGCGATCGACGACGACGCCAACCAGACCGGACAGATGCTCGCGGCGCTCCTGGGGTGGGCGCAGGGCACCTTCGCCTCGAAGCTCGAGTTCGCCGACGGCACGGCGACGGTGACGCGCGAGGTCGACGACGGCCTCCAGACAGTGAGCCTCAAGATGCCGATCGTCATGACCACCGACCTGCGCCTCAACGAGCCGCGCTACGCGTCGCTGCCCAACATCATGAAGGCCAAGAAGAAGCCGATCGACGTCAAGACGCCCGACGAGCTGGGGGTCGACGTGACGCCCCGGATCGAGGTTCTCAAGGTGGTCGAGCCGCCCAAGCGCGAGGCCGGCGTCAAGGTCGCCAACGCCGCCGAGCTGATCGCCAGGCTGCGCGACGACGCAGGGGTGATCTGATGGCGGCCCTGGTCTTTGCCGAGCACAACAACGCCGAGCTCAACGTCGCCACGCTCAACGTCGTCACCGCCGCCGCGGCGCTCGATGCGGACATTCACGTCCTCGTCGCCGGCCAGGGCTGCGGCGGCGTCGCCGAGGCGGCGGCCAAGGTCGCCGGCGTGACCAAGGTGCTCGTCGCCGACGACGCGGCCTTCGCCAACCGCCTCGCCGAGAACACCGCGCCGCTGATCGTCGATCTCGCCAAGGGCTACGGCCACGTGCTCGCCGCCCACAACGCCAACGGCAAGAACGTCATGCCGCGCGCTGCCGCGCTGCTCGACGTGGCGCAGGTCTCCGACGTCATCGCCGTCGAGGCGCCCGACACCTTCGTGCGCCCGATCTACGCCGGCAACGCGTTCGCCACGGTCAAGTCGAACGACCCGGTCAAGCTGATCACCGTGCGCACCAGCGCCTTCGCCGCGGCGGAAGCGCAAGGCGGCTCGGCGGCGATCGAGCCGGTCTCGGGCGGCGGCGACGCCGGGCTCTCGAGCTTCGTCGGCCAGGAGCTGTCGCGCTCCGAGCGCCCCGAGCTGACCAGCGCGCGCATCGTCATCTCGGGCGGTCGCGGCATGCAGTCGGGCGAGAACTTCCACCTCCTCGAGGAGGTCGCCGACATGCTCGGCGCCGCGGTGGGGGCGTCGCGCGCGGCGGTCGACGCGGGCTACGTCTCCAACGACTATCAGGTCGGCCAGACCGGCAAGATCGTGGCGCCCGACCTCTACATCGCGGTCGGCATCTCGGGCGCCATCCAGCACCTCGCAGGCATGAAGGACTCGAAAGTCATCGTCGCCATCAACAAGGACGAGGAGGCGCCGATCTTCCAGGTCGCCGACTTCGGCCTCGTCGGTGACCTGTTCAAGGTTTTGCCCGAGCTCAAGGCCGAGCTCGAGAAGTCGCCTGGGCGCGCATAGCGGTCGCAGGGGAAGCGCGTCATGATCGAGAAAATCGGCGTCATCGGCGCAGGCCAGATGGGCAACGGCATCGCCCACGTCTGCGCGCTCGCGGGCCACGAGACGCTGCTCATGGACGTCTCGACCGAGCGCGTGCACCAGGCGCTTGAGACGATCGAGGCCAACCTGAGCCGCCAGGTGAGCCGCGGCAAGATCAGCGAGGATGAAAAGACCGCCGCGCTCGAGCGCATCAAGCCGGTCTCGGACTACGGCGAGCTCGCCGACTGCGACCTGGTGATCGAATCGGCGACCGAGAACGAGGAAGTCAAACGCGAGATCTTCAAGAAAGTGTCGGCGGTCCTGAAGCCCGAGGGACTCATGGCCACCAACACCTCGTCGATCTCGGTCACCCGTCTCGGCTCGGTCACCGACCGGCCCGGCAAGTTCGTCGGCATGCATTTCATGAACCCGGTGCCGGTAATGAAGCTCGTCGAGCTGATCCGCGGCCTCGCCACCGACGAGGATACGTACCAGGCGGTGCGCGAGCTCACGGTCGAGCTCGGCAAGAACCCGGTCAACGCCGA
>JAZFVR010000015.1:0-7393 GCA_036447835.1 Alphaproteobacteria bacterium
ACGTGTGGGGTCTCGTCCTCCCCCGGCACCTTGGAGATGCCGTGCGAGATGTAGCTCACCGCGTCGAGCCGCGACATCTCGTGCTGCTGGAGGAAGTAGACGGCGTGCGATTCGCGCTCCGAGAACAACGCCACCAGCACGTTGGCGCCGGTCACCTCGCTGCGGCCGGACGACTGCACGTGCATCGCCGCGCGTTGGAGGACGCGCTGGAAACCGGCGGTCGGCTTGGCGTCGCTGAGCGCATCGATGACCAGGCCCTGAAGCTCTACGTTTAGGTATTCCTCGAGCGCGTCGCGCAGCTCATCGATATCGACGCCGCAGCCACGCAGCACCGCCACTGCGTCTTGGTCCTCGGTCAGCGCGAGCAGCAGGTGTTCGAGCGTCGCATATTCGTGGCGGCGCTCGTTGGCCAGCGCGAGGGCGCGGTGGAGGCTCTGTTCAAGATTGGGCGAAAGCATGGCTCGGGGGTGCTAGTCCTTTTCCATCGTGCACTGCAACGGGTGCTCGTTGCGACGGGCGAAATCGACCACCTGGGTCACCTTGGTCTCGGCTACGTCGTAAGGAAAGACGCCACAGATGCCGACGCCGCGCTGGTGGACGTGGAGCATGACCCGCGTCGCCTCCTCCTGGCTCTTGCGAAAGAAGCGCTCGAGCACGACGACGACGAATTCCATCGGCGTGTAGTCGTCGTTGAGCAGAAGCACCTTGTACATCGGGGGCTTCTTCGTCTTCGGCTTGGTCTTGGTAACGACCGAAGTGCTCGACTTGTCGTCGCCACGCTTGTACTCGCTCATATCCGGCTAGACCAATTCCCCAACCATCCGGGCCCCAACCTTCCGGGCCCCAACCTTCCGGGCGGCACTCAATGATATCGGATTTCGAGTGTGGAGTGAAAGGGGTTAACGAGAACTTGCCGAACCTCGAAACCAAATTGGGCCAACGCCCGAAGAAAACAAGAGCCCGGCGCGTGGCGGCGCCAGGCTCTCGAAATCGCCCGTGCGGCTCCGCGATTACGTCGAGACGGGGCGGCTAAGCGCATCGGCGGCAACGTTGAAACGGGTATTGAGCGGCTCGAACGCCTGGTTCGCTATCTTGAGCGAGATCTCCGATAGCCGGGCGCTCTCGCTCAGGTAGTGGTCGAACGCGGTCCTGGCGTAGCCGGTCTGGACGTCGATCGCCTCTTGCACCGACGTGCAGCCCATCAGCGCCTTCGACGCGGCGACGCCCTCCTCCATCGACGCCTTGGCGTAATTCGCCCATTCGGCGCCGAGTTCCTCGTAGCATCTGGCGACGGCGCTGGCGACCTGCATCACCGCCTCGACGTTCTCGCGGTTGAACCGGTTGACCTCGTCGAAGGTCGCCTTCGGCGTCGGCACGGCTGGGGCGGACGGTTTCCTGTCCTGCTGCTTCACCTGCTCCTTACTCATGGCAACAACCTCCTCGGGTTCCTCGGCAACGGCCGGAATGTCCGCCTGCGCCGCGCCGCCGCCGTTGTCACTGCCCTTGGCGACGACCTCGTCGCCCGGGGTCTGGGGGCCTTCGGGCGCGGCAACCTCGGTCCGCGCCACATCGGCCGGCGGCGTCTTCGCGCGCGCCGGCGCATTCCCGCGCGGCTTCGCAGCCGCAACAGGGGCAGTCTTGTCACTCTTCATCGACGTGCTCCATAACCTGGATCAATGGGAATGACGGCTCGAACGCCCGTCTCGAGTCGTCATGTTGCGCCGCAACATCAAAAGCACTCTATGCGCGCGCAAGCGCTTGTCAAGAACGGAATTGTGCGCTGCAAAAAGTTTGCTCGGAAGCGCTCTAGAAAACGCCGCCCCCCACCAGACGGCCGTCGCCGAGGGTGAGCAGGAACGGCGGAAACAGGCACTCGTCGCGGACGTAGCGCCGGTTCATGCACTGGCCGGGCGTCGGCGGCGGACGGTCGAGCGCGCGCGGCGGATTGAAGGCGATGCCGCTGGGGTCGAGGCGGCTGAGCATGGGGAGGAAGCGGAGGCGGTCGAAACGCGGCGAGGGGTGAAGGAAGGCGTTGAGGTGGAACGCGCCGCCGCGGCACGCCGCGATCACCCAGTAGAACGCGCCCGAGCGCAACATCAGGCCGCTCGGAGCCGGTTCGAACACGCCGCTCGTTTCGAGCGCGCCGACGAGCGCCTCGAGCTCGAACTGCTTGAGCCAGCGGCGGCTCAGCTTGGGCGTCCACGGCAGCAGCGGCGCGGTGATCCGGATGCCTGCGATGTCGGCCGGACCCCGCACCCGCACCTCCATCAGCGCGCTCTCGCGCGACGGCAGCGCCGCGACATCGTAGCTGCGCACCTGCTCGCCGTAGACGCCGTTGTAGACGAGGCGGTAGCGCTCGCCGGCGCCGGGGGCGCAGGCGGCACGGATGTCGTCGCCGCCGACATAGGAGAACCAGGTGAGGTTGCGCGCCACCGGCGCATCGACCGGGCCCGACGAGGCGCAGGCGGCGAGCAGCGCCGCCGCGGCCGCGAGGCTGGCGATCTGACGCCTCACGTGTACTCGTCCCGGAGCGCGTAGCCGGCATAGGCGGCACGCAGGTACCACAGCCGCAGGCCGGGCAGCGGAAAGCGCTCGAGCGGCTGGCTCATCACCGCCGGAATCGGCGAGCGGTTGGCGCGGCCGGCGATCTCGCGCGCCATGGCGCGGCCGCTCCAAGTCGCCATCGCCACCCCGCTGCCGTGATAGGCGAGGCTGTGGAAGACGCTGGCGTCACCGTCGAGGCGGCCGAGATGCGGCGTCAGCCGCGGCGACATGCAGATCAGACCGCGCCAGAAGTGGCTCACCTCGACATCCTTCCACGCCGGGAACATCTCGCCGAGCCGGCGCAGCATCCACGCGCGCATGCGCCGGGCGCCGGCGGGGCTCGCGTCGCTGCCGCCGCGGGCGCCGAACAGGAAGCGGCCGTCGCCGAGCATGCGAAAGTAAAACAGCAGCTTGCGGCTGTCGTAGACCGGCAAGTCGGTACACCAGCCCTGGGCCGCGTGCTCTTCCGCCGTGAGTGGCCGCGTGGTGACGATGTTCGAGAGCACCGGCAACAGGCGGCCGCGCAATGCCGGGTTGAGGTCGTCGCGGGTGAAGCCGTTGGTGGCGACGAGCACGCGCCGCGCGCGCAGACTGCCGCGCGGGGTAACGAGGCGGTGGCGGCCGCCTTCCCTGCTCCAGCCGGTGACGCGGCTCTCGCCGTGTATCTTGGCGCCGCGGCGGAGCGCCGCGCGCGCCAGGCCGCGCACGTATTTCAGCGGGTTCAGGCCGAAGCCGACGGGGATGTAGAGCGCCCCGTGCGCCTCGGGGCCGCGAAAGCCGCGCTCGGCGAGCGCATCGCGCGACCACGCCTCGTAGGCGAGGCCGGTGACGGCGCGCAGGCTCTCGGCCTCGGCGCGCAGCCCGGCGACGCGGTTGCGACGGTGGGCGACGCACAGGTCGCCGTCGCCGCGCGCGTCGATGTCGATGCCCTCGTCGGCGGCGATCCCCTTGACCAGCTCGACCGCCTCGATGCCGGCGGCGAAGAAGCGGCGCGTCTCGTCGGCGCCGAAGCGCGCGACCAGCGCTTCGGGTCCGAGCTTGGTCGCGCCGATACCGCAGATGCCGCCGTTGCGCCCCGAAGCACCCCAGCCCGGCGCTCCGGCCTCGAGCACACGCACCTCGACGCCCTCCTCGCCGGCGAGGTGCAGCGCCGCCGAGAGGCCGGTATAACCACCGCCGATGACCGCCACGTCGCAATCGGCGTCGCCCTCGAGCGCGTCGCACCCGCGCACCGGCGCGCCGTCGTTCGCCTCCCAGTAGCTGTCGACCGGCTGCGGCCAAGCGTAAATCGAGTCGTGATAGAGATCGGACATGACAGGCCGTCGTTCCCCGAGCGCGTATCGACCGCGCACCGATCATAGCCCGACGCTAGCCCGGGTGACAGCCCGCGTGTGGCGCTCCTCGAGCCTGCCCGCCGGGTGGGGGAAGTTCGCTAGTTGCTGTTGAGGGCGAGGATTTCGGTTCCCGGCAGGTGCCGGACGACCTCGCAATCCATTTTCTTGCGCGTGAGGATACGACAGCCGCGTCGCGCCTCGCTCACGCTCACGCCGACGAATCGGGCGCGATAGAGGCCGCCGTCGCCCTCCTCGACGGGAACCACCACCGCCGCCGCATTGGCGATGATGCCGGGAATGTGCTTGCGGCTCTTCTCGAGCGCCGCGTACGCCGATTCGACGCGCGCAAAGGCGCCGACCTGGATCGCCCACGGCGCGTTGGCCATGGTGATCGGCTTCTCCGACGGCGGCGGCGGCGGCGCGAATCGCACGTTGCGAATCTCGGCGAAGCCGCGCTCGAGCAAAGCGACCATCTCGCGATCGCGCTTCTTCGGCGAGCGCGCGCCGAAGACGATGGCGACCAGGCGGCGGCCGCCGCGCGTGGCCGAGGCCGCGAGATTGAATCCCGAGGCCCGGATATAGCCGGTCTTGAGACCGTCGACGCCGGCGTAGCTGCCGACCAGGCGGTTGTGGCTGCGGTACGTTTTGTTGCCCCAGCGGAACGTCTGGACGGAGAAGTAGTGGTAATGGTGCGGAAAGTCGCGATAGAGCGCCCGCGCCAGCATCGCCATGTCACGCACGGTCGAGAGCTGGCGCCGGTTGGGCAGGCCCGACGCGTTGCGGAAACCCGTGCGCCGCATGCCGAGCTCGCGCGCCTTGCGCATCATCTGCGTGGCGAACCGCCACTCGACGCCGCCCAGCGCCTCGGCGACAACGGTCGCTACGTCGTTCGCCGACTTGACGATCAACGCCGGAATCGCGTCGCGCACGGCGATCGTCTGGCCCTTGCGCAGCCCCAGCTTGGATTTCGGCTGCCCGGCGGCGCGCGCCGACACCCGGAACCGCGTATCGAGGTTCACGCGGCCCTCGTCGAGCGCCTCGAAGAGGAGATAGAGCGTCATCATCTTGGTCAGCGACGCCGGATGATGGCGACGGTCCGCATGCTTCTGATAGAGGACGGCGCCGGTGTGAACGTCGACGATGATCGCCGCGCGCGCCGCCAGCGCCGGGCCGGCGGGGAGAGCGACCGCGATGGAAGCGACGACCGCGAACACGAGGCCTGCAACGGCCCTCTTCAACGCTTTACTCAAACGACAAACCATCCGCGCCCGTTATCCAAGGTTTCGGTTGATTTTTGCTGGGGAGTCTGGAGAATTCAGAAATTGAATCGCATTAACCCTAATGAGTTTCTTTCTGCCTGTCTATGCTCAATGATGATCACGCACTGCGCATTCACCAATTAGCGTCGGTTTTGCATTTCAAATTTTTGGGAGCTACGAAGCAGGCGCGCTCCCGATCGGTCATTCCCCTGGTGTCGTATCGCGTATGCTTCAGGAATACTCGCTGGTTCGAACCTCGTCTGCCGAGCAAACGATAACTGAATGCAGTTGGGCCACGTCTTCAACGCCCGACTTTGACAACGCACACCCACTTTGCCGGAGGTATCCGGCAGAATTGTCCCTCGGTAAGGAAATTTCTGCCGGTCTGCGCGAACATCTTCATCCCCCTCGCTATTCATCGCCGCTATGAAGCGCCGACGACCGGGTCAGGCTTTCGGGCCCTTGGAGATGGGCGCGGTCAGGTGCTCCCAGCTCTCGCCGCTCGCGATCCCGCAAGAGATTCCGTTGGGCATGGTGACGATGATCGTCCACGATCCATGATCGGAAGCGACGACCTCGAGCACCCGGCCGCTCGCCGTGACGCCCATGGCCACGGGCGCCTCGTCGTAATTCGACGAAAGATGCTTAAGGAAGTCTGAACGCTTGACGCAGGGGGCGGATTCCTGCGCCATGGCGGGGAAGGCCACGAGCAGGCCGGCCAGCAAAGCGATACGCGACATATCCAGTCCCTCCGGTTCGGGGGTTTGCCTACCGTGGACCAGGCAAGGAATGTGCCATCGCCGCGGAGACGAACAGGATGTCTGAACCTTCGAGGCTAGGGGGTTGGGGTGAATAAAACGTTAACCAATTCGCCAGTCGTTCCGCCGTCGCGGCGGTGATTCACCACGAAGGGCGGCGATCGGCGGTCGGCCGCGCGACCTGGAACGCGTGCGCCGCGCGCAATACCCGCGCCTCGCCGTGCCGCGGCCCGACGATGTGGAGTCCCGCGGGCAAACCGTCCGAGGTGAAACCGCAGGGCACCGTGGCGGCTGGCTGGCCGGTAAGGTTGAAGGGATAGCTGAACGGCGTCCACTCGAACCAGCGCTCGAGGCCCGAGCCCGGCGGCACCTCCTCTCCGGCGGCGAAGGCGGCAAGCGGCAGCGTCGGCGTCAGCAACACGTCGTAGTCGCCGAGGAAGGCGCTCATGCGGATGCCGAGCGCCGCACGCGCGTTCTCCGCCGCGAGCAGGTCGAGGGCGCTCAGGCGCGCGCCTTCGCCGGCGATGGCGACGAGGCCCGGGTCGATGCGCTCGCGCTCGTCGGCGCCGAACGTTCGCAGCAGGTTCGCCGCGCCCGCGTACCACAGGGCGCGGAAACACTCCTGCGGATTGGCGAAACCGGGGTCGACCGCCTCGACCGTGGCGCCGAGCGCGTCGAAGGTCTCCGCCGCCGCCGCGACCAGCGTCGCGATTTCCGGGTCGACGCGGACGTAACCGAGGTCGGCGCTGAACGCCACGCGCAATCCCTCGACCCCGTCCTCGAGACCGCCGAGCCAGTCGCCCGCGGGGGCCGGCAGCGCCAGCCAATCGCGCGCGTCGGTCCCTGCCATCACCGACAGCATCAGCGCCGCATCGGCGACCGTGCGCGTCATCGGCCCGAGATGCGACAGCGTGCCGAACGTGCTCGCCGGATACACCGGCACGCGGCCATAGGTGGCCTTGATCCCGACGAGGCCGGTGAAGCCGCACGGAATGCGGATCGACCCGCCGCCGTCGGTGCCGATGGCGAGCGGCCCCATCCCGGCCGCGACCGCCGCCGCCGCGCCGCCGCTCGAGCCGCCCGGCGTGCGCTCGGGGTTCCACGGGTTGCGGGTGATGCCCGTGAGCGGATTGTCGGTGACCCCCTTCCAGCCGTATTCGCAGGTCGCTGTTTTGCCGCGGAGCACGGCGCCGTGCTCGCGCAGGCGCGCCACCGCGGGCGCGTCCTCGTCCCACGGCTGGTCGGCCGCGACGGTCTTCGAGCCGCGCAGCGTCGGCCAGCCCCGGGTGAGCACCAGATCCTTGACCGAAGCAGGAACGCCGTCGACGAGCCCCAGCGGCGCGCCCTTCGCCCAGCGCGCCTCGGACTCGCGCGCGGCGGCGAGCGCGCCCTCGTGATCGACGAGGCAAAAGGCGTTGAGCCGCTCGTTGTGCGCATCGATGCGCGCCAGCGCCGCCTGCGTCGCCTCGACCGGCGACAGGGTCTTGGCGCGGTAGGC
>JAZFVR010000016.1:0-2083 GCA_036447835.1 Alphaproteobacteria bacterium
CCGGGGCCGCCGTTCGTTTGCGCGCCGGCCGGGTTCCGGGGCTGCCGCTCGTTTGCGCGCCGGCCGGGTTCCGGGGCTGCCGTTCGTTTGCGCGCCGGCCGGGTTCCGGGGCTGCCGTTCGTTTGCGCGCCGGAGCCGCGTTCCGGGGCTCATGCCCTTATACGCAAAGCCACAAAAATCGTAACGTCACGACCTTCATGCGAAATAAATTCGGGGACACCATACTTAATTCAAAACTGCATTGAGTAAGGTGTCCACGTAATCCTCGTAGGTGTCCCCGTAATCCTCGTAATTCCCTAATTCCCTCTCTCTGGAGTGCCGGGTCAAGCCTGGCAATGACCCGGAATCTCCGGGTTTCGGATTTACTCCACCATCGGCAACTTGAGGCCGTGCTCGTGGGCGCAGGCGATTGCGTCCTCGTAGCCGGCGTCGGCGTGGCGCATGACGCCCGATGCCGGGTCGTTGGTGAGCACGCGCTCGATACGCCGGGCGGCGTCCGCCGAGCCGTCGCAGCAGATGACCATGCCGGCGTGCTGCGAAAAGCCCATGCCGACGCCGCCGCCGTGGTGCAGCGACACCCAGGTGGCGCCCGAGGCGCAGTTGAGGAGGGCATTGAGGAGCGGCCAGTCGGAGACCGCGTCGCTGCCGTCGCGCATGCCCTCGGTCTCGCGGTTGGGGCTCGCGACGGACCCTGAATCGAGGTGGTCGCGGCCGATCACGACCGGCGCCGAGAGCTCGCCGTTCCTCACCATCTCGTTGAAGGCGAGGCCGACGCGCGCGCGCTCGCCGAGGCCGATCCAGCAGATGCGCGCGGGCAGGCCCTGGAAGTGGATGCGCTCGCGCGCCATGTCGAGCCAGCGGTGGAGATGCCCATCGTCGGGAATCAGCTCCTTGACCTTGTCGTCGGTGCGCCAGATGTCCTCGGCCTCGCCCGACAGCGCCACCCAGCGGAACGGCCCGACGCCGCGGCAGAACATCGGCCGGATGTAGGCGGGCACGAAGCCCGGGAAGTCGAAGGCGTTCTCGACGCCGGCCTCGAGCGCCATCTGGCGCAGGTTGTTGCCGTAGTCGAAGGTGGGCACGCCGGCGGCCTTGAGATCGAGCATGGCGCGCACGTGGACCGCCATGGATTCCCTGGCGGCGCGGGCGACGCCTTCCGCGTCGCTCTTCTGCCGCGCTTCCCAGTCGTCGAGCGTCCAGCCCGCGGGCAGGTAGCCGGTGACCGGGTCGTGGGCGCTGGTCTGGTCGGTGAGCAGATCGGGGCGCACCCCGCGACGCGCGATCTCGGGCAGTACCTCGGCGGCGTTGCCGAGAACGCCGACCGAAAGCGCCTCGCCGCGGGCGCAGGCGTCGTCGATGGCGGCCAGCGCCGCGTCGAGGTCGTCGATGCGGCGGTCGAGGTAGCCGCTCTCCAGACGCCGGTCGATGCGGCTCGGCCGGCACTCGACGACGAGCATCGAGGCACCCGCCATGGTCGCCGCCAGCGGTTGCGCGCCGCCCATGCCGCCGAGGCCGGCGGTGAGGATCCAGCGCCCGGCGAGGTCGCCGCCGTAGTGCTGGCGTCCGGCCTCGACGAAGGTCTCGTACGTGCCCTGAACGATGCCCTGGCTGCCGATGTATATCCACGAGCCGGCGGTCATCTGGCCGTACATCATCAGGCCCCTCTTCTCGAGGTCGTTGAAGTGCTCCCAGGTGGCCCAGTGGGGCACCAGGTTCGAGTTGGCGATGAGCACGCGCGGCGCGTCGGCGTGGGTGCGGAACACGCCGACCGGCTTGCCCGACTGCACCAGCAGCGTCTCGTCGGCCTCGAGCTCGCGCAAGACCTCGACGATGCGGTCGAAGCACTCCCAGTCGCGCGCGGCGCGGCCCCTGCCTCCGTACACGACCAGCTCCTCGGGCCGCTCGGCGACTTCCGCGTCGAGATTGTTCATCAGCATGCGCAGCGGCGCCTCGGTGAGCCAGCTCTTGGCGCTGATCTCGGTGCCGCGCGGGGCGCGAACCTCGCGCACATTGGCGGGGCGGTCGGCGGCGGACATCGGATGCTTCCTCCTCGATGACGGCGCGCATTCCCGGCGCACCTCCG
>JAZFVR010000017.1:0-3355 GCA_036447835.1 Alphaproteobacteria bacterium
GCCGGCCTTCGCCGAGGTGAGCGGGGAGACGGCGTACATCCTCAACACTTTTTCCTTCCTCGTGCACGGGTTCCTGGTGATGTGGATGGCCGCGGGCTTCGCCATGCTCGAGGCGGGGCTGGTGCGATCGAAGAGCGTGGCGACGATCCTGTTGAAGAACGTGACGCTGTTCTCGATCGCCGGCATCGCCTACTACCTGGTCGGCTACAACCTCATGTACGACGGCGTCGACGGCGGCTTCATCGGCAGCTTCACGCTGTGGGGAGGCGACGATTCGGCGGCGCTCGCGGGCGATTTCGCGGCCGGCTACGCCTCGGCGTCGGACTGGTTCTTCCAGATGGTGTTCGTCGCCACCGCGGCGTCGATCGTCTCGGGCGCGCTCGCCGAGCGCATCAAGCTGTGGCCGTTCCTCGCCTTCATCGTCGTGCTCACCGCGGTGATCTATCCGGTGCAGGGCGCGTGGCAGTGGGGCGGCGGCTGGCTTTCCGAGATCGGCTTCGCCGACTTCGCCGGCTCGACGATCGTCCATTCGGCCGGCGGCTGGGCGGCGCTCACCGGCGCCATCATCCTCGGCGCTCGCCGCGGCAAGTACGGCGCCGACGGCCGCATGCACCCGATGCCCGGCTCGTCGCTGCCGCTGGCCACGCTCGGCACCTTCATCCTGTGGCTCGGCTGGCTCGGCTTCAACGGTGGCTCGCAGCTCGCCCTCGGCTCGGCGGCCGACGCCACGGCGATCGCGGTCATCTACGTCAACACCACCATGGCCGCGGCCGGCGGCGTCATGGTGGCGGTGTTGCTGACCCAGGCGCTCTACCGCAAGGTCGACCTCACCATGGCGCTCAACGGCGCGCTCGCCGGGCTGGTCAGCATCACCGCGGGCCCCGACACGCCGGCGGTCGGCGAGGCGATCCTCATCGGCGCCGTCGGCGGCGGGCTCGTGGTCGCCTTCGTGCCGCTGCTCGACCGGCTCAGGATCGACGACGTGGTCGGCGCCATCCCGGTGCACCTGATCGCCGGCATCTGGGGCACCATGGCGGTGCCGCTCACCAACGCGGGCGCGAGCTTCGCCACCCAGGCGATCGGCGTCGCCGCCATCGGTGCCTTCGTCGCGGCGGCGAGCACGCTCGTCTGGCTGACGCTCAAGGGCGTCATGGGCTTGCGCCTGAGCGAAGCGGAAGAGGCCATGGGCCTCGACCAAGCCGAGCTCGGCATGCTCGCCTACCCCGAGTTCGGCCCGGCGTCCGAGAGCCTGTAGGTGGCTCAGTCGAGCTTGAGCGCGAAGCCGGCGTCGGTGAGCGCGGTGAACAGCTCGCCCGCTTGCGCGTCGTCGAGGGCGGTGAACGGCGGGCGCAGGTTGAGCCAGCCGTCGTCGTTCAGGTGGCGCGCGAGGAGGCGCTTGAGCGCCGGTACCGTGGGCTTCGACTGGGCCGCGCTGCGCACGGCGGTGACCTGCCCCTGGAGCGTGTCGGCCTCGGCGCTCTCCCAGGCGTCGTAGAGGCGGCGGATGGCGCGCGCGTTGACGTTCGCGGTTGCCGAGATGCAGCCCCTCCCGCCGCCGCGCATGGTCGCCAGCAGCGCCGCCTCGGTGCCGGTAAAGGTGCCGAAGCCGGGGAAGCTCTGCAGCAGCGATCTGGTGTTCTCCCAGTCGCCCGAGCTGTCCTTGATGCCGGCGACCTGGCCTTCGTACGACTTCAGCAGGCGTTCGACGAGGCCGAGGCTGATGCCGACCTTCGACACCGGCGGGATGTGATAGAGGTAGAGGCGCAGCCGCGTATCGCCGACGCGCTCGATGACCTCCGAGAAGGCGGCGAACAGCCCGTCGTCGCTCATGCCCTTGTAGTAGAACGGCGGCAGCATGAGCACGCCGGCGCACCCCATGCCGACCGCGTGCGCGGTGAGGCGCACCGAATCGGGGATCGCGCACATGCCGGTGCCGACGATGAGCTTGGCGGGCGCGATGCCCGCCTCGACCGCCGCCTCGGTGAGCGCGATGCGCTCGTCGACGGCGAGCGAGTTGGCCTCGCTCGTGGTGCCGAACAGCACCAGCCCGTGACAGCCGTCGTCGAGCAGCCAGCGGCAGTGGCTGACGAAGCGCCCCGGGTCGGGCTCGAGGTCGGAGCGGAAGGATGTGAGTACGGGGGCGAAGACGCCGCCCAGGCTGGATTTCTCGGTCATCGCTCGTATGCCTCGTGTTCGCTGCGCGATGCCGCCCGCGGCGGCCCGAACAGCCTTGCCCGATGGGCGCGCTCCTTGTCAAGCGCCCCGCGGCGCGTCTAAATGGAGCGGGCCGCAGGGGAGGGATGCCCGTGAGCGTCGAGTTGAGCGACGCCGACGTCGCCCGTTTCCACGACGACGGCTTTGTCGTCGTCGAGCGCATCGTCGCGCCCGAGGCCGCCGCCCGCGCGGCGGCGCGCTTCGAGCCGCTGTTCCGCGGCGACTTCGAGACCGGCCTCTACCCCGACGAGTGGAACTGGCGCGAGGGGCGTGACGCGCCCGACCTGACGCGCCAGATCTGCAACGCCTGGAAGTCGGACCGCGCGATCGCCGGCGTCGTGCTCGCGCCGGAAATCGGCGGCGCCTGCGCCCGGCTCGCCGGCTGGCAGGGCGCGCGTCTCTACCAGGACAACGTGCTGTGGAAGCCGCCGGGCGCCAGACCGCTCGGCTTCCACCAGGACAACAGCTACCTCGACTTCGTCGTCCCCGGCGAGATGGTGACGTGCTGGATCGCGCTCGACGAGACCAGCGCCCGGGGCGGCACGATCGAATACGTTCGCGGCTCGCACCGCTGGGGGCACAGCGCGCCGATCGGACGTTTCCACGCGCCGGACGACCCGACGAAGGAACTCCGCGCGGCGGCGGCCGACGCCGGGATCGAGCCCGCGCTCGTGCCCGTCGAGGTACCGGCGGGCGGCGGCGCCTTCCACCACGGCTGGACGTGGCACGGCTCGCGCGTCAACGAGAGCGACCGCCCGCGGCGCGCCCTCGTCGCCCACTGCATATCGTCGGCGGCGCGCTTCCACCCGACGAACGTCGGCTACATCTACGGCCGCTACAAGCGCTTCGGCGATACGGAGATGGACGAGAGCTTTTTCCCCGTCCTGTGGAGCGCCGACGGCCGCCGCTCGCCGTTCCTGACGGACTACCTGGGGGGATGAGGGGCTTCAGCTCGAGCGGGCGCGGGCAACGAGCTGCTTGAGCGTCGAGAGGTCGATGGCGCCGGGGACGATACGGTCGCCGATCACGAAGGCCGGCGTGCCGCTGATGCCGAGCGCCTGCGCGAGCGCGCGGTTGCGCGCGATCGTCGCCTCGATCTCGGGCTTCGCCATGTCGGCCTTGAGGCGCTCGGCGTCGAGCC
>JAZFVR010000018.1:0-4609 GCA_036447835.1 Alphaproteobacteria bacterium
GGTCGAAACGCACCAGCATCGACGAATGGTCGACGTCGGCGCCGGCGCGCGCCAGGCGCTCGCGCGCGCCCGCATCGAGCACCCGCATGCCGGTCTCCTCGAGCACGCGGAGCGAGGCGGCGTGGATTGCTTCGACCTGATCGGCGCTCAGCACCTCGATCGGCGCGTAGGGGTTGACAACCTCGCGCCACGGCAGCTGCCTCAGCCCTTCGGCCGCGCGGCGCGCCCGGCGGCGGGAGGGATCGCGCGCCATCACCGGCCCCCTGCGCCGACGACGACGCGCTCGCGCCGGAAAGGGACGTCGCCCGCTGGCGGCGCATCGAACTCACGGGCGTAGCGGTGCCCGGCGTAGACCGCATGGGCGATCGTCGCCGGGGCGAGGCAATCGCCGATGCGCGTAACGCTCGCGATGCCGGCGGCGGCGAGCGCGCCGGCGTCGGCGACGAGATCGTGGTAGAGCGCGTCGTTGGGGTCGCGCGCGCCGACGACGACGAGCGAGGCGCAGGCGAGCGTCGTCGGGCGATCCGTGTAGACGCAGGCGAGCTCGGCCTTTTCGCCGTCGAAGGCGGTGAGCCGCCGCGTCACCACCACCTCGACGCCGAGCTCGATGAGGCGGGCCTGGATCCAGTACTGCTCGCTGGTCATGTGCGTCCACGTCGACGCATCGGTCGCCGGCGTCGCCAGCGCGACCTCGCGGCCGGTGCGGCGCAGCTTCTCGGCGATCACGCCGCCCATGTAGTAGTGGTCATCGTCGTAGACGACGACCGGGCCCTCGGGCTCGGCACCGGCCATGATGTCGTCGGGAGTGTAGATGCCTGCCTGGTCGGCGCCGGCGAACGCGATGCGGTTGAAGGTGCCGATGCCATCGCGGCGCCAGGTCGCGCCGCTGGCGACGACCACGTGCTCGAAGCCGAACTCGAGGATGTCGGCGGCGCCGAGGCGGCTGTCGAAATAGACCTCGACGTTGGCCATCTCGGCGATGCGCCCGGCGCGCCAGTCGCGCACCCGCGCCCAGCTGGCCAGCCCGGGAAGCGCCGCCTCGCGCGTGACGCGGCCGCCGAGCGCGGTTCCCGCCTCGGCGAGGGTAACGCTATAGCCGCGCTGGCCGAGGGCGCGCGCGCATTCGAGCCCCGCCGGCCCGGCGCCGACGACGAGCACGCGCGAATCCGAGCCTTTCGTCTCGATGCGCTCGGGGTGCCAGCCGCGGCGCCACTCCTCGCCCATGGTCGGGTTCTGGGTGCAACGCAGCGGCACGCCCTCGTTGTTCGCCGAGCGGCAGATGTTGCAGCCGATGCACTCGCGGATCTCGTCGATGCGACCTTCCTCGATCTTGCTCGGCAGAAACGGATCGGCGATGGAGGGCCGCGCCGCGCCGATGAAGTCGAGCACGCCGCGCCTGACCTGGCTCGCCATGGTGTCGGGCGAGGTGAAGCGTCCGACGCCGACCACCGGCTTCGAGGTGAGCGACTTGACGAGACCGGTGTAGCGCTCCTGCCAGCCTTCCTCCTCGAAGCGCGCGCTCGCCGAATCCTTGGCGCCGGTGTCGCCGACCTGGACGTCCCACAGGTCGGGGAGCTCGGCGAGCATCTCGATCACCTCGCGGCCTTCCGTCTCGCTGGTGACGCCGTGCGCGCCCATCAGCTCGTCGATCGAGAAGCGCACGGCGACGGCGCAAGCATCGCCGACCGCCTCCTTGGTGTCCTCGATCATCTCGCGCGCGAGGCGCACGCGGTTCTCGAGCGACCCGCCATACTCGTCGAGGCGCCGGTTGAAGCGCCGGGCGATGAACTGCAGCGGCAGGAAGCCGTGCCCCATGTACACGTAGACGATGTCGAAGCCGGCGCGTTGGGCCCGCTTCGCCGCCGCCACCTGCCAGCGCCGCACCGCGCGGATGTCGGACTTGTCCATGGCATAGCTGTGCACCGGGTTGGCGTAGTGCGGCGGCGTCGCCGACGGCGCCATTGGCGGCAGGCGGCTGTAGCGGTTGGTCGGCCGCTCGCCGCCGTGCCACAGCTCGACGCCGGCGAGCGCCCCGTGGCGATGGACCGCCTCGCACATCAGCGCCTGGTTCTTGACGTCGTCCTCGTCCCACAGCGAGGCGAAGGCGTAGGGCGTGTCCTCGGAGGACGGGTGGATCGAGCAGTACTCGGTGCACACCACGCCCCATCCGCCCTCGGCCTTGACCTCGCGCATGGCGGCGAGGCTGCGCGGCATGGCATGGCCCATGCCGGTGCAGTGGGGCACCTGATAGAAGCGGTTCTTCGCGGTGACCGGGCCGATCTTCACCGGCTCGAAGAGAACGTCGTAGCGGGGATCTCTGGGCACGGCGTTCCCCCCGGTAATGGGAGCCTGGCGGATGAACAGTCTCAGCTTAGGGAATACGGGATCGCGACCGGAGACTCAAGCGGGCCGCATACCGGACACCGCGCACAGCGGGGGCCCGCCGATCCGACCGACCGGCAGGCCCCCGCGAACGCACGACGCTACGCGCCGGCTCAGGACTCGACCGCCAGCTCCTCGCCGAAGAGGTAGGAGGTGGGGTGCATGCTGAAGCCTTTCACGCGCTTGTCCATGGCGGTGAACACGGCGCGCCACAGGGTCTGGGTGATCGGCCCGTCCTCCTGCATGATCTTCTCGATCTCGACCATTACCTCGCGCCGCTCATCGACGTCGAGGAGGCCCTCGGCCTTGGTCAGCAGCCGGTCGAACTCGGGGTTGTTGTACGCCGATTCGTTCCACGGCACGCCGGAACGGTAGGCGAGCCCCAGCACCATGACGCCGAGTGGGCGGTGGGTCCACGAGGTCATGCCGAAGGGCGTCTTGTCCCAGTTCTCCCAGAACTGCGCCCCGGGCATCACGTTGAGATCGACGCGAATGCCGGCGGCCTTCCACTGCTCCTTCAGGCCTTGCGCGGCGTTGATCTCCCACTTGGAGTTGCCGTTGAGGTCGATCTTGACGTCGATGCCGTCTGCGTGGCCCGCCTCGGCGAGCAGCGCCTTGGCCGCCGCGATGTCCTGCTTCATGAACGGCAGCTTGGCGTACTCGGGGTGGATCGGGCAGACGTGATGGTGCTCGCCCGGCGAGCCGAGGCCACGGTATGCGAGCTGTAGGATCTTCGGCGTGTCGGTGGCGAGCCTGAGCGCCTTGCGCACGCGCGGATCGTCCCACGGCGCGGTGTCCACCCGGCCCCGCACCACCGCCGTCTGCGCCGTCGAGACCTCGAAGATGTTCACGTGCGGCAGCGCCTTGATTGCGTCGACCGACAGGATGTCGGCGGTGTCGAGGCCGTGCACCTGCTTCGACGCCAGCGCGGCGATCTTCGCCGACGGGTCGTCGCCGAGGTCGTGGTACTCGAGCGAATCGAGGTAGGGCCCGTCGCCCCAGTAATCGCCTCGCGCCTTCAGCACCGATTTCCTGCCGATCTCGTGCGCAACCAGGTCGAAGGCGCCGGTGCCGTTCGAGCCGACGCCGAACTTGCCGCCCTCCTCGGGGTCGAGAACGGGGAAGGGGTAGTGAAACAGATGCTCGGGCACCGCGAGCTGCGCCTGCTTGCAGTTGAGCCGCACGGTGTGCGAATCGATGCGCTCGACGGCGTTGGCGTCCCACAGCTCGGTCGTCTTCTCGCCGTCCTTCTCGACCTCGTTGAGCATGTAGCCCTTCATCAGGCCGAGCACCGACGAGCCGGTGTCGGGGTCGAGCACGTGGTTGATGTTCCGGACGATGTCGTTGGCGTCGAGCTCGCGGCCGTTGTGCCACTTGATGCCCTTGCGGACGTTGAGCGTCCAGGTCTTGAGATCGTCGCTCGCCGCCCAGCTCTCGAGCAGCAAGGGCCGCGTGACGTTGTCCTGGCCCGTCTTGGACATGTACTCGACGACATTGCGCGTGATATTACTGTCCACCGCCCAGCTGAACGTGTGCGGGTCCTTGATGTCGAGGACGCGCATCGACAGCCGCAGCGTGCCGCCCTTGGGCATGGCCGCCTTCGCCCTTGGCACGAAGCGCTCGCCCGTGACCTTGCCGACGAAGGCGTAGGCCGCGCCCGCCGACAGGCCGAGAAGCGTCGCCGTGCGCAGGAACTCGCGGCGGTCGATCTTGCCTTCCGCGAGCTGCTGCCTCAGCGTCGGAATATAGGAATGCTCTCGTCTCTCCGTCATGTGCCTTCCCTTTATTTTCTTGGACGCTTCGGCCGCGTCGGGAACAGGTCGGAACTGCGGCAGGCGCCCGGAGGTTACTGCTCCCTGCAGAGAGTATCCTCCCCGGAAATCGGGTCTGTCAATCGCCGGAAGTAGGGGCGGCCTGCCGGGGCCCGGCCAGGCGGGCCCGCCGGCACGCGAGCGCCTGCGCCCGCCGGCGTCGGGCGGGCGCGGGACGTCCCGACGGGACGCCTCGGCGGGGCGCCCCGGATAGCGGTCGGTGTGGCAGGGCCGCCGCCCGGGGCGGCGCTGCGGGGAAGCGCGGGAGCGGCGCCTTTAGGGGCCGTCTACACCGCGCCGCAAGCGGCGAGAACCTGGCTGATCGTCTTGCTCGAGCCCTCGAGGCTGAACTGCGCCCGCTCGTTCTCGGCTTCGATCAGGATGTCCTTCCCCTTCATCAGCGACTGGGCGAAGGC
>JAZFVR010000019.1:0-2447 GCA_036447835.1 Alphaproteobacteria bacterium
GCGCGGCTCGATCCGCCGCGCCAGAACCCGGTGCTGGTTACGAAGTCGACGGTCTCGACGAAGCGGCGCTTCTCGTGGATCATCGCGACGATCACCCGGGTCAGGCTCGCGATGTCGTTGCCGCCGCCGGTGCCGGGCAGCCGGATCGTCGGATCGTCGGCGTCGCCGATGAACGACGAGTTGAGGTTGCCGTACCGGTCGATCTGCGCGCCGCCCATGAAGCCGATGTCGACGTAGCCGCGCTGCAGCAGCAACAGCACGTCGGTGCTGGACAGCACCATGTTGGCGCGGCGCGTACAGCGCTGCTCGTTGGTCGACGGCGGCAGCTCGCCCGGCACGATGAACGGCCCGAGCGTGCCGCCCTCGAACAGGATCGTCAGGCCGGGCGCGTGCAAGCGCTGCGCCAGCGTCGCCGCGAGAAGCGGGATGCCGACGCCGGCGAACACCGTCTGGCCGTCCTTCAGCAGACGGCTGCTCATGACGGCCAGCAGCTCGGAGGCGCTGTGGCGTCCGTTCTCAGTCATTGTAGACACTCCTGCCGCGAACCGTGGCGTCAATCACGTTCTCCATCCCGAGAAGCTCGAGATAGGCGTTCCAGTTCTCGGGCCCGTGGACGAAGCGCTCGAGATAATCCTTCACCCCCGCCACGGGGTCCGACCGGGTGAGCTCGGCGTAGGCGTCGAGGTTGGGAAGGAATGGCTCGTAGACCCCGTAGCATTCGTGCGGCGCGCAGCCGTAAGGCACCTCGACCACCGCTTCCACGGTGATGAACGGGATCCTGGTCTGGTCGGGCGCGCGTCGGATCTGGTCGTTGGAGACGATGCGCTCGGTGGTCAGGATGACCTTGTTGGCGGCCATGGCGATATCGGCGTCCATGAACGGCAGGCCGTCCATCTGGGCGTTGCCGTAGGCGTCGCAGCGCTGGACGTGGATCAGCGCGACGTCGGGGTTGAGCGCCGGCACCAGCAGCAGGCGATCGCCGGTGAACGGGCAGTCCATCTCGCGAGTCTCGTCGATGCGCCCGCCGACGTCGGAGCCCATCATGGTGCGCACCGGCATGAACGGCACGCCCATGGCGCCGGCGCGGTAGCGCAGCCCGATCGCCATGTGGCTCCATTCCTCGAACCGCGCGAGCTTGTTCTCGGTGTAGTGGCGCATCACCCTGGAGACGCCCCAGACGATGCCCTGGGTGAACCAGCTCGTCACGATGTGCCGGCTCGCGCCCGAGCCGTACAGCAGGTCGCCCTCGGTCGAGGTGATGCTGCGCGAGACCGTGAGGTCTTGCTTTCCGGCGCGAATCAGCGCCCACACCATCGCCATCGGCGTCCGCGACAGGGTGCATCCGCCGAGCGCCACGTGATCGCCGTCGGCGACCAGCGCGGCCGCTTCCTCGAGCGACATCACCTTGTCGCGCAGGCTGCGATCGCGCGCCTCGGTCGCGCGGCGCAGCTCGATATAGGATTTGGTCACGGCTTGGTCATCTCCCTTGGACGGCGCGGACCGGGCGGTCAGACTCCGGTTCTCGCATTGAAATCATCGATCATCTCGTCCCACACGGGAAGCACCTCTTGTACGCCCTTCCAGAACCGCTGGTCGGCGCGCTGGTCGAACGCCTCGACGTCGACGCCGCGCTGCTCGACCCAAGTGAAGTAGCCGAGATTGAAGATGCGGCGCCGGTCGCGGTGGCCGGTCTCGAGATAATGATCGCCGTCGACTCCGATCAGGTGGCGGGCAAAGGTCTCGGCCGCCGCGAGGGCGTCGAAGTCGCCGGCGAAATCGCGCGCGATCGTTTTGTCGCGTTCGCTGTGGTAGAGGCCCGAGCCGTCGGTCGCGACGGTGACGATCAGGTCGTTTTCGGTGAGGTCGAAGTAGCGCGCCGTCTTGATCGCCGCCAGCACGTTGGCGATGCCGGAGAGCCCGAGGTGGCGAAGCTCGCCGATGACGGCTGGATCGATCCCCCGCCGGTCGGCCAGATGGGCGCGCCCGACGTCGGTGTTGAACAGCACGTTCAGCCGGTCGCAGCTCGCGTCCGAGACGCCGGCGACGGCGTCGGTGTTCATGACGTTCTGGATCAGCGGGATGTGCTTGTCGCCGATGCCCTGGATGTTGTGTGCGCCATAGCCGTTATACAGCATGGTCGGGCACTCGATCGGCTCGACCGCGACGATCCGCGCGCCGTGGGCGGCCTTGAGGTAGTCGCCGGCGGCCAGCGTCCCGCCGGAGCCGGTGCCCGCGACGAAGGCGGCGAGCGCGAGTTCGGGGTCGTCGTCGCCGAGGCGCCGGAAGACACGCTCCAGCGCCGGTCCGGTGCAACGGAAATGAACGAGATAGTTGGCGAATTCCGAGAACTGGTTGAGGATCACGTTGGTCGGATCGGCGGCGAGCTCGTCGCAGGCGTCGTAGATCTCTTTGACGTTGCTCTCCGAGCCCGGCGTCCGGATGATGTC
>JAZFVR010000020.1:0-4058 GCA_036447835.1 Alphaproteobacteria bacterium
AGGCGAAGTTCAGCGGCGCCTCCCCGGATCACCGCTTTCCGTGGGAATGCAGTCTTAAGGACCGCCCGATCGCTCGTTCATGGGTCCATGAGCTCGCCGGTGGTTCGGCGTGGGTTTTCCCTCCCCCTTTGTGGGGAAGGATCGGAGGCGGATGTTCCCGCCTGCGATGGCTGGCGGCCGTACCGCGAACCAGCGCGCCCGGGTGCTAGCGTGGCCTTTGCGGGCGGATCGAGGGCGGCAGCGCGGTTTCGGGGAAGGGGCCGAGCGCCGCCATGTCGACCTCGACGAGTGCCGGCCCGTCGACCGCGAGCGCGCCCTCGAGCGCGCCCGTCACCTCCCCAAGCGACGCCGCGCGCCAGAACGGCACCCGAGCGGCCGCGGCGAATTCGCCGAGGTCGGGCATGGCGAGGTCGGTGTAGTAGTGGCGGCCGTCGTAGAAGGCGTCCTGGATCATGCGGATGACGCCGTAGCCCGAATCGTTCATCACCATGAGCGTGATGTCGACGTTCTCCTGCACCGCGGTCCACAGCTCTGCGACGTTGAGGAAGAAGCCGCCGTCGCCGCACATGGTGACGACCTTGCGCCCGTTCGCCGCGAAGCACGCGCCGATGCCCATCTGCATGCCCTGGCCGATCGCCGCCAGCACCGAGTAGACGCTGTCGCCGGGCTCGTAGACCGGGAACAGCCGGTTGCCCCAGCTGCTGTTGCACAGCGTGATGTCGCGCGCCCACACGGCGTCGCGCGGCACCGCGGCGCGCACGCGGTCGCAGAGCTCGGCGTAGACGCCGAGGTCCTCGCGGTACTGCGCGATCGCCGCCGCCCTGGTCGCCGCGAGGTCGGCGGCGAACGCCGGGTCGACGTCGAGGCGCCCGCCCAGCCGCTCGGCGAGGCCGGAGAGCGCCAGCGCCGCGTCGCCGCGAACGAACAGGTCGCACGCATACCCCCGGCCTTCCGCCGCCGGGTCGACGTCGATCCGGCAACGGCGCGCGGGCAGGGCCAAGGCCTGGTCGCGGGTCTCGTGGCCGCGCAGGCGCGAGCCGGCGATCACCATCAAATCGACGGTGTCGTAGAACGCCTCGACCGCGGCCACCACGCCGAAGGCGCCGAGCGTCATCGGGTGGTCCTCGGGCAACACCGCGCGGCCGTGGATGCTGGTGACGACGCCGAAACCGAGATCGACGAGCCGCATCACCGCGGCGCGCGCGTGGCGGGCGCCGTTGCCGAGCCACAGCAGCGGCCGCCGGGCTCCCGCCGCCATGTCGGCGAGCGCGTCGAGCGCGGCGGCCGCGGGCGCCGGCGGCGGCGGCGGTGGCGCCAGCGCCTCGAGCGCCTCGGGGTAGGGCACGCTGGCCTTCTGAACGTCGATCGGCAGCTCGACGCTGACCGGACCCATGGGCGGGGTGAGCGCCTCGGTGGCGGCGCGGGTGAGCACGTCGAGCGCGGCCTCGGGCGCCTCGACGCGGTAGGCGGCCTTGGACACCGATTTCAGCATGGCGAGCTGGTCGGGCACGTCGTGCACCGGGTAGCGCCCGGCGCCGATCATCGCCAGCGGCACGTTGCCGGTGAGGTGCAGCAGCGGGCTTCCCGCCATCCGCGCCTCGAGGAGCGACCCGGCGGCGTTGCCGGCGCCGGGCCCGGTGCTGGTGAAGACCACGCCGAGGCGCCCGCCGACCCGGGCGTAGGCGTCGGCCATGTTGGCGGCGCCCGCCTCGCCCCGGGCGGGGACGAAGCGGATGGCGTTGCCGCGGCCGATGGCGTCGAGCATGGGCATGTTGTGGATCGAGATGACGCCGAAGGCGACCTCGACGCCCGAGCGCGCGAGAACGGCGGCGACCACGTCGCCCACGGCAATGGTCTCGGACATGGCGGTTCGGCCCTCCCCGGCTCGTCTACGTCTGCATCGGCCGATCTTATCTCCCTTGCCGGAAAAGGCGACCTCCGATAGCCGCCGCGCCAACCGTTAACCGGGTATTAAGCCGACCGTGCGATTAATAACCTGCGGGGAACCGGCGGTGGCGCCGCCGGCACGGCGCGCGATCGGGGGCGAGGCCTCATGTCGATGTTGAAGCCCAAGGCGAAGCGGGACGACCCGGAAGACGGCGTCGCGGCGGACCCGGGGACAGCGCCGGGTCCGAGGATCGTCGCGCGCCGGCCGCTGTGCGTGCGCAGCGAACTCGACGACGACGACGCTTTCCTCCGCATGCTCGTCAACGAGCGCAACAAATTCCACCTCGGGCGCATGCTCAGATCGCTCGTCACGCGGGTGGCGCGCGGAAGGCGCGAGTCGAAGACGCGCCGGCACGCGCCGAGTATCGCCGAAATCCGACGGCGCCGAATTCGGGACGGTTGATCCAGGCCAGTCCCGCGCCGACGTCGTTTCCTAGACTTCTCATCGAACGAGAGCCACGGCGCCGCGCCCCGGCCGCCGTCGCCCCGACGACGCAAGGATCGGCTTCGATGACCGGCGCGCTTCAGACCATCCGGCTCGAGCACTTCAACATCCACAGCGTCTTCGCCCGCCTGCGCTACCTCGCGCGCGCCCTCGACGACGACGCCTGGGCGGAGATCGACGCCGCCTTCGCCGATAACGAGGATCCGCTGTTCGGCCCCGCGCGCAAGGCCGAGTTCGAGGCGCCGTTCCGCGAGATCGTCAACGACGCCCCGGCGCCCATCGGCTTCGGCGACGGGAAGGCGGAGGCGGGATAGCGGTCGCACATCGAGCGGGGATTTCCGGTCGACCGCCCGAGACTGACGATTGGCAGCGCGCGATAAAATTCCCTAGTATGCGGGACTGCCCCGGCGCCGGCGCCGGCGCGGGGTGCGCTTGCGCAATAACTTATCAGGGGTCCGCCGGGCCCCGTGGGGAGGTTCAAACCATGAATATATCGAGGATAGACGTCCGCCATGCGCTGATCGCCGCGCTGGCGCTGGCGGTCGCCGCAACGCTCGGCGTGCCGTCGGGGCCCGCGTCGGCCGGCGAGAAGCTCAGGGTCGCGGCGGTGTTCGAGACGCCGATCGAGGAGCCCTGGGTCAACCAGATCCACGTGGCGCTCAAGCAGGCCGAAAGCGAGCTGGGCATCGAGTACGTCTGGTCGGAGAGCGTCAAGGCGGCCGACTTCGCCCGCGTGGTGCACGAGTACGCGCAAGGAGGCTACGACCTCATCATGGGCGATTCGTTCGGCACCGAGCGCATCACGCGCCGCGTCGCGCGCGAGTACCCGGACGTCGCCTTCGTCTTCGGCTCGGGGCTCGGTCCGGCCGAGCCCAACTTCAGCGTTTTCGACAACTGGATCCACGAGCCCGCCTATCTCTCCGGCGTCATCGCCGGCAAGATGACCAAGTCGAACGTCGTCGGCGTCGTCGCGGCGATGCCGATCCCCGAGGTCAACCGCCTGTCGAACGCGTTCTGCTCGGGCGCCAAGGGGGTCAACGACGCGGTCAAGTGCAAGTTCTCGTTCATCGGCTCGTTCTTCGATCCGCCCAAGGCGAAGGAGGCGGCGCTCGCCCAGATCGAGGCCGGCGTCGACGTGCTCTACGCCGAGCGCTTCGGCGTCATCGAGGCGGCGGCCGAGAAGGGCGCGCTCGCCATCGGCAACATGTCGGACCAGTCGGGGCTCGCGCCCGACACCGTGCTCACCAGCGTCGTCTGGGACATGTGGCCGACGGTCAAGCAGGTGGTCAGCCTGGTCAATGCCGGCGTCTACACGGCCCAGGACTTCGGCCAGTTCTCGTTCATGGGCAAGGGCGGCTCGTATCTCGCCCCCTACCACGCCTGGGAAGGCAAGCTGCCGGCCGGCGTCGCCGAGGCGGTGGCCGAGCGCAAGCAGGAGATCCTCGACGGCAACTTCCGCGTCGACGTCGACGAGGGCATCCCGCAGTCCGAATAGTACGGGGTCTCCTTGACGATGGTGTCGTGACCCCGGCCCTCGGACTTCGACAGGCTCAGCATCGACGGGCTCGGCACGAGGGTCTCGTCCTGAGCCTGCCGAAGGACGCGTTGCGCCTCGCCGAGCCATGGTTCTGAGTATCGGGACGGCGTGTCGGGGCTCGCGGCCGTC
>JAZFVR010000021.1:0-8435 GCA_036447835.1 Alphaproteobacteria bacterium
GCCCGCCCACAGCGAATCGAGCGCGCCGCGCACTTCCGGAAAGTCGTACATGGGCAGGCTGGCGACGGGCATGTGCCGGGGTCCTCGCGCCGCGCGCGTCAGGCGCGCTTCATGGCGCCGGGCGAGCCCTCGAGACCGTCGGCGATCTCGTAGTAATCGGCCTTGTCGGCGGTGTGGATGTGCCCGACCGTCTTCAGCCCCGTCGGCTGGTCGAGGCTGCCCGCGGCGATGGCGACGTGGTCGCGCTCGAGCGGCTCCCAGAACAGCGTCGAGCCGCATTCACGGCAAAACCCCCGCCGCGCCACGTCCGAGGACGCATACCACGCGAGCCCGCGCTCGACGGTCACGACGAGGTCGCCCTTCGCCGCCGCCGAATACGCACCGTGGTGGCCGTGGATTCGGCGGCACTGGCCGCAATGGCAGTTGACGACGTCGCGCAAGTCCCCGCGCACTGCGTAGCGCACGGCGCCGCACAAGCATCCGCCGGTGGCGCGGGAGTCCGCAGGCGGCGCGCTTTCGCTCATCGCCCTATTCCCCCGACGCCTTGGCGCGCAGTGGCACGCGCGCCTCGAGCTGGTCGAGCAGGCGGTGCAAAAGGGCGCCGATCTCGGGCGGCTGCACCGTGGCGGCGCGGATGAGGTCGTCGAAGTGGCGCGTGAGCACGCGGATGTGCTCGGTGGTGTTGAACACGAAGTACATCTGGCCGACGTAGAGCGCCGCGCGGCGCGGCCCGAAGACCGTGATCGGCACCGAGTATCGCGCGAGCCCGTCGAAAAGGAACCAGCGCAGCGAGGGATACAGCTCCTCGACGAGATCGATCATGTGGACGAGCTAATCGCGACGGTCGTCGTCGCCGAGGTCGCACCAGACGCCCTCGCCGCGGGAGAAGCTCTCGAGCATCTGGAGCGAGCTGCACATCTCCATGTCGGTTTCGGGAAGCCGCATATAGGCGAGACGCGCGTGCGACTGGGCCATCGCCTGCTGCGGAGTCGCCGCGTGGAAGGCGCTGAACTCGTATCGGATGACCGCGTCGGTCTTGAGCACGTCGGGCAGCGTCGTCGGCACGTGGCGGATCTTGTAGCCGGCGGCCTCGGCGTGCCAGCGCGCGAGCCGCTCGTCGGCCGGGTCGGGCGAGGTCGGCTCGATCTGCAGCGACTGCCGCAGGATGTCGGCGCCGAGCTTCTCCTCCTGGCTCAGTCCCAGGAGCCAGTCGAGGCTGACCTGGAGCACCGCGGCGATCGCCGCCACCGTGTCGGCGCGCGGCAGGCGGTCGTTCTCCTTCGACAGAAGCTGCGACAGCGTCGAGCGGTCGATTCCGACCTCGCGCGCGAGGCCCGAGCGGCTGAATCGCGAGCGTTCGAGCGCCTCGCCCAAGCGTCCGCGCAATATGCGCACCGTGTCGCGACGTTCCATGTCCCCCCTCCCAAGGGCCGTGGGAGCCGTCGCGAATATACCACATAGGTTGGATTTCCTCCCCGGATATTACGTAAACCACCGAATCGTTCGGGTTGATGCGCAAATGCGCGTTGTAACCGCAGTCGAGAGATTGCTATCCTGCTCGCTCACGGATACTTGATCGCCACGCAGCGGGCGGTTAACGCGTTGGCGCCGGTGAGGACGATATTAACGAGGGCACATGGGCTCGCGCGCGCAACCGACAGCGGATGTGACCGGATCGCCAGATTCGCGTGGCGCGATCGTCGCGTCGCGGTCGTGGTGGCGCCGCGTCGAGGCGCCGACCTGGGCGCTGGCGGTCGCGGTCTACGCCGGCTGGGGGCTTACCACGTGGTACTACCACGCGCTTCCGTGGTGGCTGGTGCTGCCGCTCGGCGCCTGGTTCGTGTGCTGGCAGGGCTCGCTCCAGCACGAGGCGCTGCACGGCCACCCCACGCGTCGCGCCTGGCTCAACACGCTCGTCGCGTTTCCACCGCTGTGGCTGTGGCTGCCCTATCCGCTCTATCGCGAGAGTCACCTGGCGCACCACGCCGACGCGCGGCTCACCTCGCCGCTCGACGATCCCGAATCCTATTATGTGACGGTGGCGGCGTGGGAGCGCTTCGGCACTTTGCGGCGCGCTTTGCTGCGTGCGCGCAACACGCTCCTCGGCCGGCTCGTGCTCGGCCCCGCCTTCGCCTACGCCGAGCTCGCGGCGGGCGAGGTCAGGCGCCTCGGCGCCGGCGATTCGAGCCACGTCAAGCACTGGCTCGTCCACGTCGCGACCGTGAGCGCCGTGCTCTACTGGGCGCTGGGCGTCTGCGGCATCCCGCTCTGGGCCTACGTTCTGTTCTTCGCCTATCCGGGGTTGTCGCTGACCATGCTGCGCTCGTTCGCCGAGCACCGCCCGGCGGCCGAGGTCGGCCACCGCACCGTCGTGGTCGAGGCCGCGCTGCCGTTCCGGCTGGTGTTCCTCAACAACAACCTTCACGCGCCGCACCACACCCGCCCCGAGCTGGCGTGGTACGACCTGCCGGCCGAGTACCGCGCCAACCGCGCGGCGTACGTCGACGGCAACGGCGGCTATATGTTCCGCGGCTACGGCGTGCAGTTCCGCCGCTTCTTCCTGCGCCCGAAGGACGGGCCCATCCACCCGTTCGAAAGCGCCGGGACGGTTTAGCGACTGGATGCTGGTGATCGGTTCGCGATAGTCGATCCCGTTCGTTCACTTGCCATGCCCGGACTCGATCCGGGCATCCAGAAAGCGCGACCGAAATGCCCCTGGATTGCCGGGTCGAGCCCACTGCTGTCCGGTTTAATCTTGTGGACGGGTTGCATGGCATTGATTCTACTGGCGTCCAAGCGTTTCGAGACGTTTTGGACAGGGATGAGGATCAATGTCATGCGGCATCACAAAAGCGTCTTCCACGACCCGTTGAAGCGGGTTCCCTGGCAGGCGTAAATAATTAAGGGGACACCTTACTTAATGCAAAACTGAATTAAGTAAGGTGTCCCCTTAATTCGAAGCCCGGCGATGCGGCGCCTGCGATGAAAACGTCAGAGTATGGCGATCTACTATTCGGCGCCGCCTTCGGCCTTGCGGCGGGCGACGAAGGCGTCGAGCTCGTCGTTGATCGAGGGGTCGAGCGGCGGCGGCTCATACTCGGCGAGCATCTGCTTCCAGATGGCGTTGGCGCGCTCGGTCGCCGAAAGGCCGCCCGATTCCTCCCAGGTCTCGAAGTTGCGCCAGTCGGAGACGAGCGGCGCGTAGAACGCGGTCTCGTAGCGCGCCAGCGTGTGCTTGGCGCCGAAGAAGTGCCCGCCGGGGCCGACCTCGGCGATGGCGTCGAGGCCGAGGGTGTCGTCGCTGACCTCGATCGGTTGCAGGAACTCGGCCATCATCTGCAGCATCTCGGCGTCGACGATCATCTTCTCGAACGACGCCGTGAGCCCGCCCTCGAGCCAGCCGGCGCCGTGCATGATGTAGTTGGTATGGCCCATCACGGTCGCCCACAGCGACATGCCCGATTCATACGCCGCCTGGGCGTCGACCACGTTGGCGGCGTTGACGTTGCTCGAGCGGTAGGGAATGCGGTAGCGCCGCGCGAGCTGGCCGCCGGCGAGCACCGCCTGGGCGTATTCGGGCGTGCCGAAGGCCGGCGCGCCGGTCTTCATGTCGACGTTCGAGGTGAAGCCGCCGTACATCACCGGCGTGCCGGGATTGACGAGCTGGGCGAGCGCGATGCCGGCGAGCGCCTCGGCGTTCTGCTGGGCGAGCGCGCCGGCCAGCGTCACCGGGCTCATGGCGCCGGCGAGCGTGAACGGGGTGACGATCACCGGCTGGCGGGCGCGCGCCAGCGCCATCAGGCCCTCGAGCATCGGCTCGTCGTAGCGCAGCGGCGAGTTGCAGTTGACGTTGCCGATGGCGCCGGGCTCGCGGGCCAGCCGTTCGCGGCTCGTCCGGCGCGCGATGCAGAGCATGTCGATGGCGTCGTCGACGCGGATGCCGCCGAACGACGTGCTCTGCCACACCTTGTCGGTGAGCGTGATGCAGGCACGGCAGGTTTCGAGATGCCGCGTCGCGACCGGCAGGTCGGTCGGCGCCACCGGCCCGCCGCCGACGAGGTGCAGCACCTCGAGGCACTGGCTCAGGCGGATGAGATCGCAGGTGTCGGCGAAGACGCCCGAGCGGCGCCCGCGGTCGAGGTCGGTGCTGTGCGCCGGCCCGCCGACGAGGCCGAAGTTGACGTGGTCGCCGCCCATGGTGATCGCGCGCGCCGGGTTGCGTGGGGTAAGCGTGAACTCGGCGGGGGCGTGCGCGATGCTTTCGGCGACCAGGCCGCGATCGAGGCGCACGTGCCGGCCCTCGCGGTCGACGTCGGCGCCGGCGCGCGCCAATACCTCGAGCGCCACGTCGCTCCAAATGTCGATGCCCAACTCCTCGAGCACGCGAAGCGACGCCTCGTGGATCGCCTCGATCTGGTCGGCGCTCAGCACCTCGATCGGCTTGTAAGGGTTGCGCAGCCGGCGCCACGGGGGCTGTACCGGACCGGCGGGTTGGCGCCGCGCGCGGCGGCGGGAGGTGACTCGGGCCACGGGCTGCTCTCGTCCAATGGTGTGCGGGCGTCCCTGTCCCGGCGCACCCTATGCCGGCCGGGACGGCATGTAAACGCGACTCTTGGCGGCCTTGCGGAGCACGATTATCGGCCCTGATACCAAGGATCAACGATAAAGACCCATAGAGACGGTTTCCCGTGGCCTTCGGCTAGGCGCGCCCGGCGCTGCGATGCCGTTGCATCGTTAGCCGGTCGCAACGACATCCGAAGGCCACGGGAAACCGCCGTCGCGGTCGTGTCCGCGTTGCGCCGGGGGCGTCAGGAAACCTTGACAATGCCCCGCATCGCCTGCGGCTCCCTTGCCTTTCCGGCGCAACGCTGACACGATCTCTGTGGGTCTTTATCATTGATCCTTGGTATATCCTCGCCCCGGGTCGGTTCTCTCCAACGAACGATGAGCGGAGCGATGACTGTGCAGACCATGAGCCCGGGCGGGATCGTGCGCGCGATGAGCGCGCTCCTGCTCGGCATCGCCGTGCTCAACGTGGGCAGCGGCGCGCTGATCGCGATCATCGGCGTGCGGCTCTCGGCCGCGGGCGCTCCCAGCCTCGTCATCGGCGTCATCACCTCGGCCTATTTCCTGGGCCTGCTCGGCGGCTCGGTGTTCGGTGCGCGGGTCATCGACCGGGTCGGTCACATCCGCGCCTTCGCCGTCTATGCCGCCGCCGACGCCATCTCGATCCTGCTGCTCGTCATCGTCGAGTCACTCGCCGCCTGGGTGGTGCTGCGCCTGGTCGCCGGCTATTGCATGGCCGGGCTCACCATGGTCGCCGAGAGCTGGCTCAACCACCGCGCCACCAACGTGACGCGCGGGCGGGTGCTGTCGCTCTACATCATCGTCATGAACGGCGCCTTCGCCGCCGGGCCGCTGCTGCTCAACCTCGGCGACCCGGCCGGCGCCGGTCTCCTGGTGTTCTCGGGGATCCTCTTCGTCGCGTCGCTGCTGCCGGTGGCGCTGACGCGCACCGGCAACCCCGAGATCGGCAAACAGGCGCGCGTAAGCCTGCGCCGGCTGTTCGCGCTGTCGCCGCTCGGCGTGCTCGGCGCGCTGGCGATCGGGCTGGTCGAGAGCGCCGTCTTCGGCCTCGGCGCAGTCTACGGCGAGGCGACCGGGCTCGACACCGCGCGCATCTCGGTGTTCCTCGCCGTCACCCTCGGCGGCGTGCTGGTGGTGCAGTACCCGATCGGCGTGCTCTCCGACCGTTTCGACCGCGAGAAGGTGATCCTGGTCGTCGCCGCCGCGGCCGCCGTCGCCGCGGCGCTGATCGCCGCCGCCGGGACGCCCGGGTTCGGGCTGCTGCTCGGCCTCGGCTTCGTCACCGGCGGCCTCGCGAGCCCGCTCTATCCGTTGAGCGTCGCCGAGACCAACGACTGGATCGAGGCCGACGAGCTGGTCGCCGCCGGCGCCGGCCTCGTGCTCGCCTACAGCGTCGGCGCGAGCGTCGGCCCGCTGGCGGGGGCGCTGGCGATGGAGTGGCTTGGTCCCGGCGGTCTCTTCGCCTTCGCCGCCGCGGTGCTCGCCGCGCTCGCGGCTTACGCGCTCTACCGCGTGATCAAGGGCCTCGCCAAGCCGGCCGCGGAGCAGACCGAGTTCTGGTCGGCCTCGTGGGTGAGCCCGGTCGCCGCCGGCCTCGACCCGCGCGCCCCCGCCGATCCCGACTACGACGCCGCGGCCGCCGAGTACGAGACGGACGGCGGAGGCGGCGAATAGGGCAGCTTCGGCCAGCGCGAAATCAGCCCCCCTCAGCCAGCTCCGGGTAAGGCGCGGCGGGCGCCGCGCCAACCCTACGCAACCCTCATCCCCCGCTTGCGGGGGGAGAGGGGGTGCTTCCACTCAAACTGAAAACACCTTAGGGCGCCGCGGGCTCACGCGCCGGCGGCGTGCGCCTCCTTGCGCCGCGCGCGGCGCGGGCGGCGTTGTCGCGACATGGTTCCGCCTGACCGTCCCCGGAGCCACGGTCCCGTCATGTTCACGAATCGACCGCGGAAACGTCACGGTATGCTTGGATTTTTCCTCTGTAAACGGCGACTTACGCTGTCTTTCGGCAGCAGTTGTCGACGTTACGCGCCGGCCGTTTGCGCGGGCCGCGCGCCCGAGGTGCGGCGCCC
The DNA here is from genome assembly GCA_036447835.1 of Alphaproteobacteria bacterium. Taxonomy (GTDB): domain Bacteria; phylum Pseudomonadota; class Alphaproteobacteria; order JAAXGF01; family JAAXGF01; genus JAZFVR01. Next base: position 6,660 of record JAZFVR010000021.1, read on the forward strand.
ACCCCGGGCGCCGCCCGGGCGCGCCGAATCGCGCTTGCGGCGGCCAATCTTTGCGCCTAGTGTCGCGCAAAAGCGCGGATTCAAACGCTTTGCCTTGCGCAGAACGCGAAACCCGCGACGCTGAGGAGCTTCGCTATGCCCGACATTCCATCCTCCGTCACCCACGTCGTGGTGGGCGCCGGTATTCACGGTCTGTCCACGGCGTGGCACCTGGCAATGGAGCTCGAGGCGCGCGGCACGGGCTCGGGCGGCGACGTGGTCGTGCTCGACAAGGGCGGCGTCGGCGCCGGCGCTTCGGGCATTGCCTGCGGCTGCGTGCGCAACTTCTACATGACCGAGCCCTTGCACGCGATCCTCCGCCATTCGGTCGACGTGTGGATGTGCGACCCGGTCGACTTCGGCTTCCAGCAGGTCGGCTACGTCTCCTGCGGCGAAGCCAACCAGATCGAGGACTACGAGAAGATCCACAGGAGCCAGAACGCCGTCGACTACCCTTCCGACGTCTACGTCGGCAAGGAGGCCAAGGACTTCCTCAAGAGCATCTGGCCCGACTTCAAGACCGGCGATATCGAGGTCGCGATCCACGAGAAGCTCTCGGGATACGCCGGCACCATGCGCGCCTGCCTGGGGCTGGCGGAGAAATGCCGGCAGCACGGCGTGCGCGTTCTCGAGGGCGTCGAGGTCACCGGCTACGACATCGAGAACGGCGTCGTCAAGCGTGTCCACACCAGCAAGGGCGACATCGCCTGCGACGCGGTCGTCCTCGGCTTGGGCGCGTGGACGGCGAAGCACTGGGGAATGCTCGGCAAGCCGATGACGCTCGACATGCACTACGCCGACGGCAGCGTGGTCGAGAACCACGACATGTGGACGTTCTGGCGCCTGCTCGAAGGCGAGATCTACCACCAGGGTCCGTACCGCACCGCCGACGGCAGGGACCCGCCGGTGCTGCACGTCGAGCTGATGACGACGCCGGTCCGCGACGAGAGCGGCAAGGAGCTCGCCGACCACACCTACATCTACTGGAAGAACGGCGCCGAGCGCATGGACAGGCCGGGCCTCCAGGGCGGCACCATCCCGGTGAAGATCGGTCCCGACGCGACCGTCGATCCTTACGGTCACGCCAACGACGAGTACCAGGCCGAGCCCTGGTTCGACGACTACATGTGCGCGGCGATGGCCCAGCTCATGGGTCGTTTCGAGGGCTGCCGCAAGGACTTCCGCGAGCGCCGCAACGGCGGCATCGGCGCCTTCACTCCCGACAACGTGCCGATCTTCGACTGGGTGCTGCCCAACGTCTACATGATCGCCGATTCGAACCACGGCTTCAAAATGACCGGCGTCGGCAAGCTCGTCGCCAGCCTGCTCGCCGGCGAGAACCGCGTCGCCGAGCTCGAGCCCTTCGCCTTCGACCGCTTCGCCAACGGCACGACGTTCGGCGCCACCAACAGCAACTGCCCGTGGGTGTGAGAGGCAGCGGTCGCCGGCGGCGCGCGCGCGGCTGATGGCGGAACCCTTCGTCCTCCGCCCCGGCGCACTGAATCTCGCAGAACTGCGCCGGCTCGCGGGCGGCGTCATCGCGGTCGAACTCGACCCCGCCTGCGGCGACGCGATCGCCGCCGCCGAGGGCGTGATCGCGCGCGCCATCGCCGAAGGCGAGCGCATCTACGGCGTCACCACCGGCTTCGGCAGCCTCGCGCGGACGACGATCTCGGCCGACCAGGTGAGCGAGCTGCAGCGCCGGCTCGTGCTGTCGCACAGCGCCGGCACCGGCCC
>JAZFVR010000022.1:0-2795 GCA_036447835.1 Alphaproteobacteria bacterium
GTCGACATCGTCATCGGCACCCACGCGCTGCTCGGCAAATCGATCCGCTTCAGGGACCTCGGCCTCCTCGTCGTCGACGAGGAGCAGCACTTCGGCGTCACCCACAAGGAGCGCCTCAAGCACTTGCGCAGCGACGTCCACGTGCTGACGCTGACGGCGACGCCGATTCCGCGCACGCTGCAGATGGCGCTCACCGGGGTGCGCGAGCTCAGCCTCATCGCCACCCCGCCGGTAGACCGTCTCGCCGTGCGCACCTTCATCATGCCTTACGATTCGCTGGTTGTGCGCGAGGCGATCCTGCGCGAGCACTTCCGCGGCGGCCAGACCTTCTTTGTCTGTCCGCGCATCGAGGACCTCGGCAAGATGGCCGAGCGGCTGCGCGCGCTCGTGCCCGAGGTCAAGGTCGTCAGCGCGCACGGGCGCATGGCGGCGGTCGCGCTCGAGAAGGCGATGCTCGCGTTCTACGACGGCGAGTACGACGTGCTGGTCTCGACCGCGATCATCGAATCGGGACTCGACCTTCCCAACGTCAACACCATGATCGTCCACCGCGCCCACATGTTTGGCCTCGCCCAGCTCTACCAGCTGCGCGGGCGCATCGGCCGCGCCAAGGTGCGCGCCTACGCCTATCTCACGCTGCCGCCCCACGGCGGCCTCACCGAGGCGGCGACCAAGCGCCTCGAGGTGATGCACAAGCTCGACAGCCTCGGCGCCGGCTTCAGCCTGGCGAGCTACGATCTCGATATCCGCGGCGCCGGAAACCTGCTCGGCGCCGAGCAGTCGGGGCACATCCGCGAGGTCGGCATCGAGCTCTACCAGCACATGCTCGAGGAGGCGGTGCGCGAGGCGCGCGCGGAGGAGGAGGGCACGCCCGCCGCGGCGCGCGCGGAATGGTCGCCCAACATCAATCTCGGAATCGCCGTGCTGATCGCCGAGGACTACGTCGCCGACCTCGGCGTGCGGCTCGGCCTCTATCGCCGCCTCGCCGGCCTCGAGCAACAGCCGGACATCGACGCCTTCGCCGCCGAGCTCGTCGACCGCTTCGGGCCGCTGCCGCTCGCGGTCGAGCACCTGTTGAAGATCGTCGCCATCAAGCAGCTGTGCCGCGCCGCCGGCGTCGCCCGGCTCGACGCCGGCGAGAAAGGCGCGGTGCTGTCGTTCCACGACAACAGCTTCGCCGACCCGGGCGGCCTCGTCGCCTTCATCGACCGCCAGACGGGCGCCGTGCGCCTGCGCGCCGACCACACGCTGTTGATCGAGCGCGACTGGAGCGACGCCGAAGCGCGCCTCGGCGGCGCGCGGGCCATCCTCGACGACCTCGTCGCGATCGTCCGCGCCGCGGCGTGATAGCGAAATTCAGAAATCTCGGGTGATCGACGCGGAGTGATCGACGCGGATTATGCGTCTGCTGTCATTGGCCAAGCCCGACCCGGCAATCCATGGCATCGACGGCAACAATGTGGATGCCCGGATCGAGTCCGGGCATGACAGGAACCGGTGCCGTGTCGTCCGTTGGGAATCGAACGTCGATGTTTAATCATTGGCGCTGGCGAGGGCGTGCTCGGCGGTTTCGAAGATGCGCTGGAAGACCTCGGGTGCCTGGGCGCCGGAGACCGCGAAGCGGCCATCGATGATGATGCACGGCACCCCCGACACCCCGATCCTGCGCGCTTGCAGGTCCTCGACGCGCACGGCGTCGACGCCGGCATCCGAGGCGAGGTGGTCGCGCACCGCGTCGGCGTCGAGCCCGGCTTCGGCGCCGGCTTCCACCAGGCGCTCGTGCGCGCCGATATCGACTCCCTGCTCGAAGTAGCGCCGGAACAGGAGCTCGACCAGCCGATCCTGGCACCCCTCATCGCCGGCGAAGCGGATCAGGCGGTGGGCGTCGATGGTGTTCGGGGTGCGCTCGATGCGGTCGAAGGCGAATTCGATGCCTTCGCTCGCTCCGGCCTTTTCGATCTCGCCATAGATGCGCCCGGCGTTGGCGTCGGAGCCGAACTTGGCGGCGAGGTACCGGGTGCGCTCCATGCCTTCGCGCGGCATGTCGGGGTTGAGCTGGAACGCGCGCCACATGATCTCGACGTCGAGGTCAGGGCGCGTCGAGAGCGCCCGTTCGAGGCGGCGCTTGCCGATGAAGCACCACGGGCAGACGACGTCGGAGATGATATCGATGATCACGGTTCGAGTTTAAACGATCGCGCGATGCCGCGCCAAGCCCGCCGGCGCGAGCGCCCGACTACTTCAGCGCCTCGCGTGCCCGCGCGAGCAGCGATTCCGCCGTGCCGCCCGGCTCGAACGCGACGCCGCCGACCGCGAGACGGACGACGACCGGATCGACGGCGGCGGGCACGCCGAACTCGGTCTGCCCGACGACGTCGCAGATGCGTCGCGTCACCGTCTCGCCGAGGCCGGCTGGCGTGTCGGCGAGCGGCCCGCCCGTGCCCGGATCGTGGTCGACCACGGCGACGTGGATGTGAAGGCCCATGGCGTCCGTTTCCCCGATGTCTCGCTCGCCCGAGCCTAGGCGGGACCGGCTTTCGATGCGGTTAAGCATTTGCCGCCCGTGCGCCTGATGCGGCATTATGGCGGTCGGTGCAGGATGGCGCGGCCGTTTGCCGCGGAGAGCAGGAAACAGGCGCGAAAGTGGATACCAAGGGGGCCGATACCAACCCATACGAAAGCGGGCTCGAGCGCAACGCGGCGAACTACGTGCCGCTCACGCCGCTGAGCTTCCTCGCCCGCGCGGCACACGTCTACCCCAAGCGCACCGCCTGCATCCACGGCGAGCGGCGCAC
>JAZFVR010000023.1:0-5047 GCA_036447835.1 Alphaproteobacteria bacterium
GCGGTGGAGGCGATGTCGGCGGGATCGGCGATCTTCTGGAAGTACGTCTTTATCGCGATGGCGAGCGCGAAGAAGGCGTGGTCGAGGACGTAGAGCCCGGCGGCGAGCGTCGCGTGGCTGACGAAGGCGTAGGCGGTGAACACGCCGATCAGCCCGATGTATTCGAAGATCAGCGCCCGGCGCTCGCCGAAGCGGCCGATGAGGCGGCCGATGCGCGGCGCCAGCCAGATGTTGATCACCGCGTTGATCAGGAACAGCAGCGTGATCGCGCTCACCGAGTAGCCGAACTTCTCGACCATGAGGAAGCCGGCGAAGACCATGAAGATCTGCCGCCTCGCTCCCGACATGAAGGTGAGCAGGTAGTAGAGCCAGTAGCGGCGCCTGAGCACCATGTGGCGGTGCTGGCGCACCTTCTCGGGAAAGTGCGGGAAGGCGACCCAGCACACCACCGCGATCGTCGCGGTGAGCCCGCCGCCGAGGGCGTAGACCCAGTGGAAGTCGAGGCCGAGCAGGTCGAAGGCGCCCCAGATGAAGCCGTAGGTGATGATCGACGTGATCGAGCCGGCGGCGATGATGCGCCCCAGCGTCTCGGGCGCGCGCGCCTTGTCGATCCACTGCAGCGACAGCGATATCTGCACCGTCTCGTAGTAGTGGAAGCCGATCGACATCAGCACCGTGGTGCAGTAGAGGCCGATGACGGTGGGGAAGTAGCCGGTGATCGCGGTGCCGATGCCGAGGAAGAGAAGCGCAAGATAGGCCACCTTCTGCTCGTGGAACAGCAGCAGCAGGAACACCACGGCGAAGGCGAGGAAGCCGGGGATCTCGCGCAGGCTTTGGAGGATGCCGATCTCGGCGCCGGTGAAGGCGGCGCGCTCGATGGCGAAGTTGTTGATCAGCGCCGACCACGTGGCGAAGGAGAGCGGCACCGCCCCGGCCATCAGAAACAAAAGCACCTCGGGGCGGCGGACACCGCCGGAAAGCAAGCTTCGCAATCCCGTCATCCCCCTCATTTAGCGCGACTGCGTCTGCCTGTCCCCCTACAATCCGACAAAGACTGTCGACAAGCGGACATATGCGCACCGCCGCCGTGACCGGAGCGTCGCCGGGCGGGCGGCGATGCCCGGGAGAGCGGGTGCGGCCGGCGCCGGTTGTGGTGTAATGGCGACGGCGACTGTGCGGCGCACCCGACGGGGGAGCGATGGCAGGGAACACTTCCGCGAGGGAGATCAGCGGCGAAGTGAAGCGGATGATGGAGGCTGCCGCAGCGCTGGCGGCGCTGGCGCGCGTTCCCCTGTTCCGCGACGCCGGCGCGCGCGAGCTTCGCGTCGAGCCCCTCGGCGGCCTCACCAACCGCAATTTCAAGGTCATCGGTCCCGCCGGGTGCTACGTGCTGCGCCTCGCCGGCGCGGGCAGCGGCGCCTTCGTCGACCGCGCCGCCGAGGCGGAGAACGCGCGCATCGCCGCGGAGGCCGGCGTCGGCGCCGAGGTCGTCTACTGCGACGCCGCGGACGGCACCATGGTGACGCGCTTCGTTGCGGGCGCCGCGCCGATGGACGCGCGCGGCATGCAGGACGAAGGCGCGATCGGCCGCGCCGCCGCGGTGCTGCGCCGGCTCCACGGGGCAGCGCCTTTCGCCAACGACGTCGATCCCTTCGCCAAGATCGCCGAGTACCGCGCCCTCGCCGATGAAGGCGACGTGGCGCTGCCGCAAGGGGCCGCGGAGGCCGTGGCCGCGGTTGCGGAAATTCGCCGCGCGCTCGCCGCCCGGCCTGCGCCGCCGGCGCCGTGCCACTTCGATCCGACGCCGGCGAACTTCCTCGACACCGGCGCGCGCATGGTGCTGATCGACTACGAATACGCGGGCAACGGCGATCCCCTGTGGGACCTCGCCTACCTGGCGGTCGAGGCGGGGTTCGGGCAAGCGCAGGAGCGCGGGCTCCTCGCGGCCTATTTAGGCCGCCCGCCGCAGACGCATGAACGCGCGCGCATGGCGCTCTACCTGCCGGTCTGCGACCTGCTCGCCGCGCTCTGGGGCGCGCTGCGCGCCGAGGCGGAAGACCGGACCGACGATTTCCGCGTCTACGCGGAAGATCGGATCGAGCGCTGCCGCGCACGCCTCGATGCGCCGGAGCTGCGGCGTCATATGGAGAGCCTGCGCCGCGGTTGAGCGGGTGCGAACGATCACCGGAAGGATGAGACCATGAGCCAAGCACAGCCTGAGGCGATTTCCCGCGTCGGCGTCGTCGGGACCGGAACCATCGGTGCCGGCTGGGCGGCGCTGTTCCTCGCGCACGGGCTCGAGGTCGCGGCGTGGGACCCGGCGCCCGGCGCCGAGGGCGGCTTGCGCGCGGCGGTGCGCGACGCTTGGCCGTCGCTCGAGCGGCTCGGCCTCGAGCCCGGTGCCGATCCCGCACGGCTCAGCTTCGCGCCGAGCCTCGAGGCGGCGGTGGCGTGCGCCCAGTTCGTGCAGGAGAGCGCGCCCGAGCGCGAGGAACTCAAGGTCGCGCTCTTCGCCGGGATCGACGCCGCCGCGCCCGCCGACGCGGTGATCTCGACGAGCACCTCGTCGATCCCCGTGAGCCGCCTCCAGATACGCTGCCGGCGCCCCGGGCGCTGCGTCCTCGGCCATCCCTTCAACCCGCCGCATCTGGTGCCGCTGGTCGAGGTCGCGGGCGGCGAGGCCACCGACGCGGCCGCGGTCGAGCGGGCGATGGCGTTCTACCGCGCGGTGGGCAAGCACCCGATCCGGCTGCGGCGCGAGATCGAGTCGCACATCGCCAACCGCCTGCAGGGGGCGCTGTGGCGCGAGGCGATCCATCTCGTCGCCGAGGGGGTGGGAAGCGTCGCCGACGTCGATGCCTGCATCGCCTACGGCCCCGGCCTGCGCTGGGCGCTGATGGGGCCGTTCCTTACGTTTCACCTGGGCGGCGGCGCCGGCGGCCTCGAGGGCTTCTTCGACCATTTCGGCCCGCATATCGAGCGTGGCTGGGAGCGGCTCGGCACGCCGGAACTGACGCCCGAGCTGCGCCGGCGCATCGTCGAGGGTGTCGAGGCCGAGGCCGGGGATCGCGACATCGCCCGGCTCGCGCGCGAGCGCGACGCCTGCCTCGTCGCCATGCTCGAGGCGCTGGCGCGCTGTCGCGAAGGCAACGGCGCGGGGTAAAACGGAGATGATCGTCCGCGTCGAGTGCTACGCGGGCTACCGCGGCGAGGAGACGCCGAGGCGCTTCTTCCTCGGCGAGCGGGCGGTCGACGTGGTCGAGGTGATCGACCGCTGGCTCGCCCCCGACCACCGCTACTTCAAGGTCGTGGGCGACGACCGCGCCACCTACATCCTGCGCCACGACGTGGTCACGGCGCGCTGGGAGCTGACGCTGTTCGAGCGCCGGAAGGAGGAGGGGTAAGCTACCCGGCGATCAGCTTTCCTCGACTTCCGCGGCGTGCATGGCCGGCGCGGGCTGTTCGCCGACGGTCATTCGGCGGGGACGGGCTCGATGGCCGCCGCCGGCCCGGGCCGGTCGGCGGCGTGTCGACGAGCGGCGGGCGCGGGGCGCGCGGGTGCGGCGGGCGCGTCGAACGTCGGGACGAGGTCGCGGGGCGCGAGCAGCTCGGCGTAGCGGCCGAGACGCGCGCCCAAACGCCAGCGGTAGTATTCGGGCAGCACGTCGGAGCGGCCCTCGTGGAAGGCCATGAACCCGGCGTCGCTTGCCATCATCCGCCGCAAGCGGCGGAACTCGGCGATGTCCCAGCGCGTGGCGAGGGTCCGCAGGGCATGTATGAAACGAACCGAGGGACGCGACCGCGCTAGTACCCGGCGGCTCAACATGAGGTTCGACGCGATCTCCTTCGAGATGTCGATGAGCCGGTCGTAGTACTCCCTCGGATGGTAGTTCCTGAGCGTGGTCACGAGATGCGGGGTGAAATAGAAGGCGAAGGGCATGGCCCTCAGAATCCTGCCCTCGGCAAGATAGTTGTCGAACAGCGGCGTGCCGCCGAACGGCGTCGGGATGTTGACGGTGGGGAAGACGGCGGGCAGGCGGCGTACGAATTCCCTGGTCAGCTCGACCGGCTCGTCGCCGCAATCGGAGTCGGTGCCGAACAGGAAGTTCGCCTGCATGCCCGGCACGTGGCGGCCGATGAGCTCGAAGTGGCGGACGACCTGCTCGAGCTTGTCGCGCCCGGTCTTGGCGCCGGCGCCCGCCTTGTTCGAGTAGTTCGCCCACGACTCGACGCCGGGCGCGACGTAGACGCAGTTCGTGTCGCGCAGCCGGTGCAGCCGCGATTCCTTGAGGATCGAGAGCGAGCTTTCCATGATGTAGGGGTTGCGTCGCGCGGCGGGGATCGCCTCGATGATGTCCATGGTCTCGTCGAAACGCACCGCGAAGTTGGGGTCGTGGTAGGCGATCAGCACCCCGGGCAGGTGCCGCGAGAGATACGCGAGGTCGGCCTCGAGGCGGTCCTTCGGCAGCGCCCGGTAATCGCTCTTCCAGTCGATGCAGAAATCGCATGTGTAGGGGCAGCCGACGCTCGCCAGCATCGGCACGACGCTCATCCTGATCGGGCGGCCGCGCACGAACACCGAGGCCGCGATCTCGGGCAGGCGCTCTTCGACCGACGGCAGGTCGGCGATGCGCCGCCCGCTCGAGATCGCCGCGGGGGGATCGAAGCGGCCGCGCAGCATGTCGTCGACGAGCGTCTTGTCGCAGTCGTCGACCACCAGGTCGAAGAAGCGCAGGCAGTCGACCGGGAACGACTTGGCGTGCGGCCCGCCGATGACCGTCAGCGTCTTGCTGCGGCGAAACAGCCTGGCCAGCGCGTAGGCGAGCGCGCTCGCCTGGGTGTAGGCGGAGACGAAGACGACGTCGAGATCGTCGGGCAGCAGCCGCTCGGGGTCGCTCTGTCCGTGGTAGGTGGCGTAGAAGACGTCGTGCCCGAGCTGGCGGCACCACACCGACACCGCCTGCGGCGTGATGCTGACGAACTGCTTCCTCATGTGGGTGGCGTAGAGCGCGCCCACCCGGCCCCTGGTGGGCGTGTCGACGAGAAG
>JAZFVR010000024.1:0-16792 GCA_036447835.1 Alphaproteobacteria bacterium
AACGATTCTGGAAGCGAACGACGGGACGCTCAGGCCGAGACGGCGGCGGGAGGGGCGGACCAGCCGGGCGCGGCGGGAAACCTGGCGTCGTCGAGAGTGATGATGCGCCAGGCGTCGTCGGCCGCGAACAGGGCGCGGAGCAGCCTGTGGTTCATGGTATGGCCCGACCGCACGCAGTGCATATGGCCGAGGACCGGCGCGCCCGCGAGGTAGAGGTCGCCGATGCTGTCGAGCGCCTTGTGGCGCACCGGCTCGTCCGAGTAGCGGAGCCCCTCCTCGTTGACGACACCGTCGTCGTCGAGCACGACGGCGTTTTCGAGCGAGCCACCGAGGGCAAACCCCCGCTCGCGCAGGCTGTCGATGTCGCGCAGGAAGCCATAGGTCCGCGCGCGGCACAGTTCGCGCTTGAAGGCGCCGTCGCTGAACTCGAAGAAGCACTCCTGACGGCCGATCAACGGGTGGTCATATTCGATCTCGAAACTCACCGAGAATCCGTTCGCCGGGGTCAGCGAAACCGACCGCTCGCCGTCGGAGACCTCGATCCGCTTCAACACCTGGACCGCGCGCCGCGGCGCATCCTGCTCGACAACGCCGGCGCATTCGACAAGGAACACGAAAGGCGCCGCGCTGCCGTCCATGATCGGCACCTCGGGACCATCGATCTCGACGATCAGGTTGTCGATGCCGAGACCGGCGAGCGCGGACATCAGGTGCTCGACCGTCGCCACGCGCACGCCGTTTCCGTTGCCAAGGGTCGTGCACATCATGGTGGCGCCGACGTTCTCGTACTTCGCCGCCACGCTCGCGCCGCCAAGATCGGCACGACGGAACACGATCCCGGTTCCAGGCTCGGCGGGATGGAGCAACATGCTCACCTTGTTCCCGCTGTGAAGGCCGACGCCGCTACACCCGATGGCGCTCTTCAGCGTCTTCTGTCGAACAATGCTCAAGGATTCCCACCCACTCACACTCATCCGGGCACGAGATCATGCCCCCAGGGTTCATCTTGTATTTTCTATCACTATCTTGAACGTAGCGAGGCCTCGGGGGACATGTAGCAACTTCCCCCGAGGTGCTCAATTCACGTTTTGCGACAGAATGTTACGTCTCATCTCTGGACTTGGAACGGCCCTTTAGTTGGCCTGTCGGCGCAGGAAAGCCGGGATATCGAGCAGATCCTCCTCGACCCGCGGCAGGGTAAGGCTCTGCGACGCCATGGGCTCGGGCGCCGCGCCAGCCCCCTCCAGCGCCGGCGCGGGCACCGGTTCCTGCTTCGGTTGCCGGGCCCGGCCCGCGCCGGTCATCCGCTCGAGGAGCGTCGGGGCGCGCCGGGGCTCGGCCGGCGGCTTGGGGCTGTTCGCCAACGCCGCCGCGGCGAAGGGATCGACCCGTGGGGCGGCGGCTTGGTGACGGCCCGGCTCGACCGGCGGCGGCGGGATGAAGCTGTCGTCCTCGACGCGGCTTGCCGCCGTGACCGCCGCGGCGGGTTCGGGCTCTGTGGCCGCGGTCGCCGCAATGGGCTCGGGCTCGGCCGCCACGTCGTCGTCCGCCTGTGGTGCAGGACGCTCTTCCTCCGCCGCGCCCTGAGACGCGACGACGGCCGCTGCCGGCAACGGCTCGCGCATCGGGAAGGGAAGCGCGGGCCGCGCCTCGGTGGCCACATCGACATCGATGCCCGTGGCCACAACCGAGATGCGCATGCGGCCGGCGAGCGATTCGTCGAAGGTCGAGCCGAAGATGATGTTGGCATTGGGGTCGACCTCCTCGCGGATGCGGTTGGCCGCCTCGTCGACCTCGAACAGCGTCATGTCGTAGCCGCCGGTGACGTTGATGAGCACGCCCTTGGCGCCCTTCATCGAGACGTCGTCGAGCAGGGGGTTCGAGATCGCCGCCTCGGCGGCGTCGATCGCGCGCCGCTCGCCTTCGGCCTCGCCGTTGCCCATCATCGCCTTGCCCATCTCGGCCATCACCGCGCGGACGTCGGCGAAGTCGAGGTTGATGAGGCCGGGCATGACCATCAGGTCGGTGACGCCGCGCACGCCCGAGTAGAGAACGTCGTCGGCCATCTTGAAGGCATCGGCGAAGGTGGTCTTCTCGTTGGCCACCCTGAACAGATTCTGGTTGGGAATGATGATCAGGGTATCGACGTACTGCTGCAACTCGATCAGCCCCTCCTCGGCGATGCGCATGCGGTGCACACCCTCGAAGTTGAACGGCTTGGTGACCACGCCGACGGTGAGAATGCCCTGCTCGCGGGCGACCCGCGCTATTACCGGACCGCCGCCGGTGCCCGTGCCACCGCCCATGCCGGCGGTGATGAACACCATGTTGCTTCCCTCGAGGTGGTCGATGACCTCGTCGATCGCCTCCTCGGTGGCGGCGCGGCCGATGTCGGGGCGCGAACCGGCGCCCAGACCTTGCGTGATGCTGACGCCGAGCTGGATGCGCCGCTCGGAAAGCGACTGCGCCAGCGCCTGGGCGTCGGTATTGGCGACCACGAATTCGACACCTTCGAGATGCGATGTGATCATGTTGTTGACCGCGTTGCCTCCGGCGCCACCGACGCCGACGACCGTAATGCGCGGCTTCAACTGGTGAGTCGCCGGCATGCTGAGATTGATCGTCATACTTGCCTCCAGAGATGTGACGTTACGGGGGCGCCGGACGATCCCGGCGCATTCATCTCCCCGGCGCCCCGACGCCGGGATACGGACTCGCTAGTGATCGGTCTCGAAGGGCTTGAGCGATGCGCCTCGCCCTCATACTTCGACGGGCTCAGCATGAGGGCCTCACCCTGAGCCTGTCGAAGGGCGCGGCCCGCTTCAGCCATGTTTCGAGTCCGAGCATCAGAGGTTTTCACGTAGCCATTGGCCGATGCGGCCCAGATGGGCGCCGGCCCTCTCCTGTGTGGTGAGCTCGCGCGGCGGCATTTCGGGCCGTCGCTTGAGCGCGTAGACGAGCAATCCGGCGCAGGTCGAGAATGCCGGTCCCGCGGTGGCCTCGGCGAGCCCGCTGATGTCGAGCGGCCGCCCGAGGCGCACCTGCTTGTCGAAGATCTGTGCGGCGAGATCGCGCACGCCCTGAAGCTGGCTCGCGCCACCGGTGAGCACCAGGCGACGTCCCGCGGACTTGTCGAAACCGCTCGCCTCGAGGCGGCTGCGGACGAGCTCGAACGTCTCCTCGATTCGCGGCCTGATGATCGACACGAGATGCGAGCGCGGCACCGGGTTGGCGCCGGCGTCGTCGCCCTCGCCTACCCGGCGCACGTCGATCGTCTCACGCTCGTCCGCGGGGCTGTGCATGGCGCTGCCGAACAGCGCCTTCATGCGCTCGGCGTGGTCGATCGGCGTCGACAGCCCGCGCGCGATATCGTTGGTGATGTGGTTGCCGCCGAGCGGCACCACGTCGGTATGCGCCACGTCGCCCTCGACGAACACGGCGACGCCGGTGCTGCCGCCGCCCATGTCGACCAGGGTGACGCCGAGCTCGACTTCGTCGTCGACGAGGGCGGCGAGGCCCGAGGCGTAGGGCGAGACCACGCAGGTGTTGATGTCGAGATGGCAGCGCGCAACGGTCGTCGTGAGGTTGCGCAACGGGCCCGATTCGGCGGTGACCACGTGGATGTTGACGCCGAGACGGTTGCCGAACATGCCGCGCGGATCGCGGATGCCGCGGCTGCCGTCGATGACGTAGCCGAGCGGAATGGTGTGGACGACGTCGCGCTCGCCCGTGTCGCAGCGCAGGCGGCCCTGGCTCAACACCCGGCGCAGGTCGCTGTTGCCGATCTCGTGCCCGTTGAGCGCGACCTCGACGCCGATTCGGTGCGACGCCGGGTTGCCGGTCGAGAAGTTGAGATAGACCTCGCGGATCGTCTCGCCCGCCATCTGTTCGGCCGCGTGCACGGCGGCGAGGATCGACCGCTCGGCCGCCGCCATGTCGACGATGGCGCCGGCGCGCATGCCGTGGGCGAGCTGATGGCCGATGCCTGTAACGCGCAGCGATTCGTCATCGGCGCGGGCGACGAAACAGCACACCTTGCTCGTGCCCACGTCGAGCGCCGCGATCACACCGTTGCGGGCCTTGCCCTTGTTCACCACTACTTCCCCCTCGAATCCCCTGGCTACCGATTTGAACTCAAGTGCTTTCGCCCTTTCCTTTGCCGTCGTCGGCCATTCCTTTGCCGTCGTCTTCCATTGGCGCCGGCCGCAGCACGAGACGGTCGGGCAGGCGCAGGTCCACCCCGGCGATCTCGCGCGCGAGCAGGCTATGGCTGCGGTCGTATTCGGCGAGCCGTCGCCACGCTTCGGCGATGCCTTCCTCGGGAAGCTGTACGTCGATGCCGTCGGCGAGCCGCAGATTCCAGCGCCGGCCGCCGACCCGGATCGCCGCCGCGACGCGCTCGCGCAGCACCGGCTCGGACGCCATGACCGCGAGCAGGTCGGCGGCGTGCGCCGGCGCGTCGTCGCCGACGATGAGCGGCAGGCGCGCGAACTTGCGCGCCTCGGCGCCGTCGATCACGACGCCCTCGGGGTCGACGACGACGAGCTTGCCCTGGCGCTGCCACAGCGCCAGCGGCGTGCGCTCGCCCAGGCGCACGAACACGGTGTCGGGAAAGCGCCGCTCGACCGTCGCGTCGCGCACCCAGCCGAGCGCCTCGAGGCGGCGTCGGGCGGCGGCGGGATCGACGCTCACCAGGGGCGCCCCGCGTTCGACGTCGAGGGCCTCGAGCAGCGCCGCGCGCGGCGTTCGCTCGCGTCCGGTGACGAGCACCTCGCGCACCGTGAGGCCGAGTGCGGCGCTGGCGTCGATGAGTGCGAGCCGGACGCCGTCGAGGCCCGCCGCGGCGCGCCCCGTAGACCACAGCCAAAACCCCGAGCCGGCGAGCAGCGCCAGCGCCACCGCGGCGGCGGCGATGCGCACGGCGGGGCGCCGCCACGGCCGCAACGGCCGGCGCCGCGGCGGCTTCTTTTCCGGGCGCCGCTTGCGGCCGGGCGCCGCGTCGCGCCGTGAGACGACGATCATGCGTCGCATCTGGCCTCCTCCACCATCCAGCTCACCAATGCGCCAAAGTCGATGCCGGCGTGGGCCGCCTGCTCGGGAACCAGCGACAGGGGCGTCATGCCCGGCTGGGTATTGATCTCGAGCATGTAGAGCCGCCCGGGCTCACCCTCGGTGTCGTCGTAGCGGAAGTCGGCGCGGCTGACCCCGCGGCAACCGAGAGTGCGATGCGCGGTGACGGCGTAGTCCATGGCCTTCTGCATGACCTCGCCGGACACCGGGGCGGGGCAGAGATGCGTGGTCTTGCCGTCGGAGTACTTGGCTTCGTAGTCGTAGAAACCCTCGTGCGGGCGCAGCTCGGTGACGCCGAGCGCGCGGTCGCCCATCACCGCCACCGTGAGCTCACGCCCCGGGATGTACGGCTCGACCAGCACCTCGTTGCCGAACGGCCACCGCTCGGGATCGATGCCCGGGTAGTTGTCGCCCTCGAGGACGACGTGGACGCCGACGCTCGAGCCCTCGTTCACCGGCTTGACCACGTAGGGCGCGTCCATCACCGAGCCGTTCGAGACCGCCTCGAGATCGACGACGATGCCCTCGGGACACGGAATTCCGGCGCCGGCGAACACGCGCTTGGCGATCGGCTTGTCCATGGCCAGCGCCGAGGCGAGCAGGCCCGAATGGGTGTAGGGCAGGCCGAGGATGTTGAGCACGCCCTGGATGCAGCCGTCCTCGCCGACGCGCCCGTGGAGCGCGTTGAAGACGACGTCGGGGTGCGGGTCGAGGTTGCCGAGCAGCTTGACCACGTCGCGGCCGACGTCGATCTCGCTCACCTGGTAGCCGCGCTCGCGCAGGGCCTCGGCGCAGGCCTTGCCGGAGACGAGCGACACCTCGCGCTCGACCGACCAGCCGCCCATGAGCACGGCGACGTGCTTGCTCATGGCGCGACCTCCCCGATGTCGCGGGCGTGGCGACCGACGCGGCGGATCTCCCACTCGAGGGTGACGCCGGTGGCCTCGGCGACGCGGCGGCGCACCTCCTCGCCCAGGGCCTCGATGTCGGCGGCGCTCGCGTGGCCGGTATTGATGAGGAAGTTGCAGTGCTTCTCGGAGACCATGGCCGCGCCGCGCCGCAAGCCCCGGCAGCCGGCGCGTTCGATCAGCTCCCAGGCGGACTGTCCCGGCGGGTTCTTGAACGTGCTGCCGCCGGTGCGCGTGCGCAGCGGCTGTGCCTCGCTGCGGTAGCGGGCGATCTCGGCCATGCGCGCGGCGATCGCGGCGCGGTCGTCGGCATGTCCCGCGAGCGTCGCCGAGGTGAACACCCAGTCGCCGGGCACCGCCGAGGCGCGGTAGGAAAATCCGAGGTCGGCGGGGTCGAGCTCGCGCAATTTGCCCTCGGCGTCGAGCGCGCGCGCGGCAACGGTGACTTGCGACATGTCGCTGTCGAAGGCGCCGGCGTTCATCGCCAGCGCGCCGCCGATGGTCCCCGGCACGCCGCTCAGGAATTCGAGCCCGGCGACGCCGGCCTGCGCCGCCGCGCGTGCGACGTTGACGTCGAGCGCCGCTGCGCCGGCCACGACGCGCTCGCCCTCGACGGCAACCTGGGCGAAGCCGCGCCCCAGGCGCACGACGACGCCGTCGATGCCGCCGTCGCGCACCAGCAGGTTGGAGGCGACGCCGATCACCGTCACCGGCACGTCGGCGGGCCTGGCGGCGAGGAATTGCGCGAGGTCGGCCTCGTCGGCGGGGCGGAACACCACCTCGGCCGGACCGCCGGCGCGGAACCAGGTGATGCGGTCGAGCGCGACGTTCTCGCTGTAGCGGCCGGCGACCGTCGGCAGCCGTTCGATCAGCCGATCGCGGTGGCGTTGCGCAGCCATCATTTGCGCGCCCCCCGCTCGTTCGACGGCGGCGCGGCGAGCGCGCGTTCGAGCTCGCCGGGCAGCGCGTTGGCCCAGTTGGTGATGGTGCCGGCGCCGAGGCAGATCACCGCGTCGCCCGGCTCGACGACGGCGGCGACGATCGCCGCCAGCTTCGCGGGATCGTCGAGAGGCTCGACCCGGCGGTGGCCGCGGTCGCGCAGCCCGGCGACGAGGGCGTCCGCATCGGCACCTTCGATGGGCTCCTCGCCGGCGGCGTGGACCGGGGCGACGACGACCATGTCGGCGTCGTTGAAGCAGGTGCAAAACTCCTCGAACAGGTCGCGAAGCCGCGTATAGCGGTGTGGCTGCACGACGGCGATGATGCGCCCGTCGTAGGCGCCGCGCGCCGCCTTGAGCACCGCGGCGATCTCCACCGGGTGATGGCCATAGTCGTCGATCACGGTGACGCCGCCGGCCTCGCCGGTCTTGGTGAAGCGGCGCTTGACGCCCTTGAACTCGGCGAGCGCCCGGCGCAGCACTGCCGCGTCGATGCCCATCTCGTGCGCCACCGCTATCGCGGCGAGCGCGTTCTGCACGTTGTGGAGGCCGGGCATGGGCAGATGCAGCTCGTCGAGCGTCATCGCCTCGCCGCCGCCGCGGTCGACGACGATGACGTCGAAGCGCATGCCCCCCGGCGCCGGCTCGACGTTCACGGCGCGCACGTCGGCCTGTGGACTGAAGCCGTAGGTGACGACGCGGCGGTCGGAGACGCGGCCGATCAGCGCCTGCACCTCGGGGTGGTCGACGCAGAGGACGGCGAAGCCGTAGAACGGGATGTTCTCGACGAAGGCTTCGAAGGCGGCGCGCACGCCGTCGAACGAGCCGTAGTGGTCGAGGTGCTCGGGGTCGATGTTGGTGATCACGGCGATGATCGAACGCAGGCGGGCGATGCTGCCGTCGGATTCGTCGGCCTCGACGACCATCCACTCGCCGCCGCCGAGGCGGGCATTGGTGTCGTAGGCGTTGAGGATGCCGCCGTTGATCACCGTCGGGTCGTAGCGCGCGGCGTCGAGCACCGCGGCGATCATCGAAGTGGTGGTCGTCTTGCCGTGGGTACCGCCGACCGCGATCGTCCACCTGAGCCGCATCAGCTCGCCGAGCATCTCGGCGCGCGGAACCACGGGGATGAAGCGCGCCCGCGCCGCCATCACTTCCGCGTTGTCGGGCTTCACCGCCGAGGACACGATCACCACCCGCGCCTCGCCGAGATTGGCTTCTTGGTGGCCGACGTGGACGGTCACGCCCATCGTCCTGAGCCGCTTGACGTTGGCGTTCTCGGCGAGGTCGCTGCCCTGGACGCGGTAGCCCAGGCTGTGCAGCACCTCGGCGATGCCGCTCATGCCGATGCCGCCGATGCCGACGAAATGGATGGTGCCGATCTCGAAGGGGATCGTCCTCATGCCGCGATCTCCCCCGGCGACAGGCCGTTCCACGCCCGGTTGATACCGCGGCCGCCGTTCACCGGCATGCGCCGCTCGACGAGATCGGCCAGGTGGACCGCGGCCGCGGGCGTTCCCGCCGCGCGCGCGCGCGCCGCCATCTCGGCGAGCTGCGACGGCCAGTCGAGGAACGCCGATATCCGCGCCGCGAGGATCTCGGCCGTGAACGCGGGCTGGTTCACCACCCAGGCGCCGCCGGCGTGCTCGAGGGCGCGCGCGTTGGCCGCCTGATGATCGTCAGTGGCGGACGGATAGGGCACCAGGATGGCCGGCCGCCCGACCGCCGCGAGCTCGGCGACGGTCGAGGCGCCGGCGCGCGCGATCACCAGCTGCGCCGCGGCGAGCCGCTGCGGCAGATCGTCGAAGAAGGGCGCGACGTCGGCGGCGATGCCGGCGTCGCCGTAGGCGCGGCGCACGCCCTCGATGTCCTCGGCCCGGCACTGCTGGGTGACGCACAGGCGCGCGCGCGCCGCCATGGGCAGCGCCGCCAGCGCCGGCGGCACCACCTCGGCCATCACCGTCGCGCCCAGGCTGCCGCCGGTTACGAGCAACGCCAGCGTGCCGTCGGCTTCCGGCGCCGGGTAGGGCGCCTCGGCGAGCGCCGCGACCTCGGGGCGCACGGGGTTGCCGGTGCACTCGCTCTTGCCGCGGTCGGCGGGGCTGAGCTGCGCGGTCTCGGCGAACGCGGTGGCGATGGCGCGCACCCGCGGCGCCAGCATCCGGTTGGCGCGGCCGAGCACCGCATTCTGTTCGTGGATCACCGTCGGCAGGCCGATCTGCGTCGCCGCCAGCACCGCCGGCACCGAAGCGTAGCCGCCGAAGCCGACGACGCCCGCCGGCCTGAGCCGGCGCAGCAGCCGGTGCGCCTGCACCAGGCCGAGGCAGAGCTCGGCGAGCCCGCGTATCCGGCGCGGGAAGCGATGACCGCTCACCGAGGAAGCGCGTACGGTGTACACCGTGTCGGCGCCCAGCGCATCGCCGAAATCGGCGCCGCGGCGGTCGGTGACGAGCGCCAGTTCGCGCCCGCGCGACCCCAGCTCGGCGGCGAGCGCCTGGGCCGGAAAGACATGGCCGCCGGTGCCGCCGGCAGCGAGGACGATGGGCCGGCTCATGGCACCGTCCCCGTACCCACGCGCCGCCGCGTCAGCGCCAGCACCATACCCATGCCGAGCGCCACGGCGACGAGCGACGAGCCGCCGTAGGAGACGAACGGCAGCGTCATCCCCGTCGGCGGCACCAGCCCCAGGGTCACCCCCATGTGCACGAAGGCCTGCAGGCCGAACTGGGTCAGGAGACCGCTCACCGCGAGCATGGCGAACAGGCTCTGGTCCTGCAGCGCGCGGGCGAAGCCGCGCAGCACGATGAAGCCGAACAGCGCGACGAGGGCGAGACAGAACAAGAGGCCGAACTCCTCGCCGGCGACGGCGAATATGAAGTCCGAATGGGCGTCGGGCAGGCCGTTCTTCACCACGCCCTCGCCGGGGCCGCGGCCGAACAGCCCGCCGTTCATGAACGCGCCCAACGCCGTGTCGACCTGGTAGCCGCTGCCGGCGGCGGGGTCGAGGAAGCGGTCGATGCGGCGGGCGACGTGAGGCAGCAGCGTGTATCCGGCGATCGCGCCGGCGATGCCGAAGGCGCCGATGACCGCCACCCACCTGAGCCGCAGCCCGACGATGAAGTACTGGGCGAACCACACGCTCGCCACCATCGCCGCCATGCTGAAGTCGGGCTGCAAGGCGAGAAGAGCGATGACCAGCGCGCACAGCGCGGCGCTGACGACGTTGCCGGGGAACGCCGGGTCGAGACGGTGGGCGGCGAGCAGCCACGCGGCGACGACGGCGAAGGTCGGCTTGACGAACTCGGACGCCTGCAGCGAGACGATGCCGAGCCTGATCCAGCGCCGCGCGCCGTTGACCTCGGTGCCGACGAAAATGGTGGCGACGAGCGCGACCACGGCGACGGCGAAACCGGCGACGGCGACGCGCCGCACGCCCGACGGCGACAGCATCGAGGTGACGAACATGATGGCCACCGCCGGCCCCAGGAACATGAACTGACGGCGGACGAAGTGAAACGAGTCGACGCCGAGACGGTCGGCCACCGCCGGGCTCGCCGCCATGGTGAGGATGGCGCCGAGGCCGATGAGCAGCACCAGCGCGACGAGCGTCCAGCGGTCGACGGTCCACCACCAGCGGCCGAACTGGCTGGTGTCGGTGCGGGCGACGGCGATCAATGCAGCGCTCCCCCGGGGAACGCCCCGGTGGCGAGGTCGTCGAGGTCCGCGCGCTCGCCCGGAAGCGCGGCGACGAGCGCGCGGAAGGCGTCGCCGCGGGCCTCGAAGTCGGCGAACTGGTCGAACGACGCGCAGGCGGGCGACAGCAGCACCACAGCGCCCTCGCGGCCGTCTTCCGTGGCCGCCTCGGCGGCCTTCGACACCGCCGTCGCGAGGTCGCCGCACCGGCTGTGGGGCACCCGGTCGGCGAGCGTCGCCGCGAAGTCCCCGGTTGCCTCGCCGATGAGAAAGGCGTGGACGACCGCCGGAAAGCGGGCCGCCAGCGCAGCGATGCCGCCTTCCTTGGCGCGCCCGCCGGCGATCCAGTAGACGGCGTCGTAACAGGCCAGCGCCCGCGCCGTGGCGTCGGCGTTGGTCGCCTTGGAATCGTTGACGTAGCGCACGCCGTCGATCACCGCCAGCAGCTCCATCCGGTGGGCGAGGCCGGGGAAGCTGCGCAGGCACGCCCCGGCCACCGGCGCCGCGACCGAGGCGGCGCGGGCGACGGCGAAGGCGGCGGCGGCGTTCTGCCAGTTGTGGGCGCCGGGCAGGGTGGCGATCGGCTTGAGGTCGATGACCGCGGCCGCGTGGCCCTCGGTGTCGTCGTGGAGCACGCCGTCGAGCACGTAGACGCCGCCCGCGACCGCGCGCTGCACGGCCACCGGGATGAGGCGCTGGTCGCCCTTTGCGACGAGCGCGTCGAAGACCCGCCGGCACGGCTCGTCGTCGACGCAGACGACCGCGGTGCGCGGATCGGTCTGGCGGTGGAAGATGCCCTGCTTCACCGCGATGTAGTTGTCGAAGCCGCCGTGACGGTCGATGTGGTCGGGGGTGAGGTTGAGCAGCGCCGCCACGTCGAAGGTGATCGAGAGGGTGAGGTCGAGCTGGTACGACGACATCTCGATCACGTAGGTCCCGGTGACGTCGAGTGGCTCGAGGTCGAGCACCGGCACGCCGAGGTTACCGCCCACCTCGACGCTCTGGCCGGCGAACGAGAGGATGTGGCCGACGAGCGCCGTGGTCGTCGACTTGCCGTTGGTGCCGGTGATGCCGACGTAGCGCGCCTCGCGCATGGTCCGCGCCAGCAGCTCGACATCGCCGATGACCTCGCAGCCGGCGGCGCGCGCGAGCCCGACCACCGGGTGCGGCTCGGGATGGGTCAGCGGCACCCCGGGGCTCAGGACCAGCGTCATCAACTCGCGCCAGTCGCAGCGGTAGAGGTCGACCAGCGGCACGCCGGCGTCGACCGCCTTCTCGCGCTGTCCTTCGTCGTCGTCCCACGCCCACACCTCTGCGTCGGCCGCAGCCAGCGCGCGCGCCGCCGACAGGCCCGAGCGGCCGAGGCCGAAGACGGCGACCGGGAAACCGGCGAAGGGGAACGGCTCGATCATCGCCTCACCTCAGCTTCAGCGTCGCCAGGCCGATCAGCGCCAGCACGATGGCGATGATCCAGAAGCGGATGACGATGGTCGACTCGGCCCAGCCCTTCTGCTCGAAGTGATGGTGCAGCGGCGCCATGCGGAAGACGCGCCGCCCGGTGAGCTTGAACGACACCACCTGGACGATCACCGAGACCGTCTCGAGCACGAACAGCCCGCCGATGATCACCAGCACCAGCTCGTGCTTGGTGACGACGCTCACGGCGCCGATGGTGCCGCCGGCGGCGAGGCTGCCGGTGTCGCCCATGAACACCATCGCCGGCGGCGCGTTGAACCACAGGAATCCCAGGCTCGCGCCGACCAGCGCACCACACAGCACGGCAAGTTCGCCGCTTCCCGGCACCAGGTGAATCTGCAGGTACTCGGCGAACACCGCGTTGCCGACGATGTACGAGATCACCGCGAAGCAGGCGGCGACGATCATGATCGGCACGATGGCGAGGCCGTCGAGTCCGTCGGTGAGGTTCACCGAGTTCGAGGTGCCGACAATGACCACGATGGCGAAGGGAATGAACATCCAGCCGAGGTCGAACAGCACGTCCTTGAAGAACGGCACCGCGAGGCTGCCCGCCAGGGGCTCGCGCGTGAGCCGGGTGATCCACACCGCGGCGGCGGCGCCGATGCCGATCTCGACGATCAGCTTGAGCCGCGCCGAAAGACCGCGGGTCGACTGCCGCGTGACCTTGAGGTAGTCGTCGGTGAAGCCGACGAAGCCGTAGCCCAGCGCCACGAGCAGCACGATCCACACGTAGCCGTTGGTGATGTCGGCCCACAAGAGCGTCGAGACGGTCAGCGCCAGCAGGATGAGGAAGCCGCCCATGGTCGGCGTTCCCGCCTTGGCGATGATGTGGCTTTCGGGACCGTCGTCGCGGATCGGCTGACCGTTGGCTTGCCGGTTGCGCAACATGCGGATCAGCACCGGACCCATGACGAAGCTCACCAGGAGCGCCGTCAGCACCGCGGCGCCGGTGCGGAAGGTGAGATAGCGGAACAGGTTGAACGGCCCGAACTGGTCGGCCAGCGGATAAAGCAGGTTGAACAGCATCGCCTTCCCTCGCGGCCTTTCCCGCTCAGCCGTTGCCGGCGGCGCGCGATTCGGGCGCCCCGTCGCGCTGCTTCAGGGCGACGACGACCGGCGCCATGCGGATGCCCAGCGAGCCCTTGACCATGACCACGTCGCCGGCGCCGACCGCGGCGACGACCGGCGCGACGATGTCGTCGGAGCGCTCGGCGTGGCCGGCGCGCGTCGCCGCCGGCAGCGCGTCGCGCAGATGCGCCATGTTGGGCCCGACGGTGAACACCAGGTCGGCGTTGGCCGCACTCAACGGTCCGGCGAGGCCGGCGTGCAGCGCCGGCGCCTGCGTGCCGAGCTCGAGCATGTCGCCGAGCACCGCGATGCGGCGGCCGCCGGCCGAAGGCGGCGTGGCGCCGAGGTTCTCGATGGCGGCGCGCATCGACACCGGATTGGCGTTGTAGCTCTCGTCGATCAGGGTGAAGCCGTCGCCATCGAGCGCCACGCGATGACGCGCGCCGCGCCCGGGCAGCGGCTTCACGTCCGTGAGCCGCGCCGCCGCGGCGGCGACGTCGCCGCCGGCGGCGTGAACCGCGGCGAGAACGGTGAGCCCGATGGTCACCCAGTGGCGCCCCGGCGCGCCGATCGCGCAGGCGAGCGTCTCACCGGCGACGGCGACGGCGGCCTCGCTGTGCTCGGCACCCAGGGTGCAATCGGCAAGGCGCACCGTGGCCGCGGGGTGGGCGCCGAACGACACGATCGTGCCCACGCCGCGCCGGCGCGCCGCCTCGGCGAGGCGGTCGTAAAAAGGGTTGTCGCGGTTGAGCACCGCGACGTCGCCTTCGCCCATGCCCTCGAACAGCTCGGTCTTGGCGTCGCAGACCGCCTCGACCGACGGGAAGAACGCGAGATGCACGCCCTCGACGTTGGTTATCACGCCAACCTGCGGGCGCACCATGCGCGCCAGCGGCGCGATCTCTCCCGGGTGGTTCATGCCGATCTCGAAGACGCCGTAGCGGGCGTCGCGGGGCAGCGCCGCCAGGCTCAGCGGCACGCCCCACTCGTTATTGAAGCTCGCCGGGCTCGCGAAGATCTTGCCTTGCAAAGACAGCGCAAGTTTGAGCGTCTCCTTGGTGCCGGTCTTGCCGACACTGCCGGTGACCGCGAAGATCTTCGCAGGGGAGCGCTCGCGCGCGGCGTGCGCGAGTCGATTGAGCCCGGCGAGCACGTCGTCGACAAAGAGCAGCGGCGCGTCTGCAGTCACACGGTCAGGGAGGCTTGAGATGAGAGCTGCAGCTGCGCCACGCTCGAAGGCGTCGGCGACGTATTCGTGTGCGTCGTGATTGGGACCCTTGAGGGCGACGAAGAGATCGCCGCCGGCGACCTTACGGCTGTCGGAGCATATCCCGGCGCAGGTCCAGTCGCCGGTCGCCCTGCCGCCGGTCGCCTTGGCGGCCTCGGCCGCGGTCCACAGCGGCGCGGCATTCATGGCGCGCCCCCTTCGAGGGCGGCGACGGCGGCGCGCGCCACCTCGGCGTCGTCGAACGGGATCACGCGATCGCCGACGATCTGGCCCTGCTCGTGGCCCTTGCCGGCGATCACCAGCACGTCGCCCGTGCGGAGCTCGGCCGTCGCGGCGCGGATCGCGGCGCCGCGGTCGTCGAATTCGTCGGCGCCGGGGCAGGCGGCGAGGATGGCGTGACGGATCGCCGCCGGGTCCTCGCTGCGCGGGTTGTCGTCGGTGACCAGCGCGCGGTCGGCGAGGCGCGCGGCGATCTCGCCCATCATCGGGCGCTTGGCGGCGTCGCGGTCGCCGCCGCAGCCGAACACCACCACGAGGCGGCCGGTGGCGTGCGGGCGCAGAGCCACGAGCACGTTGGCCAGCGCATCGGGCGTGTGCGCGTAGTCGACGTAGACCGGCGCCCCGCAGGGATGCCGCGCGACGCGCTGCACCCGACCGGGGACGCCGGTGAGCGACGGCAGCGCCGCAAGCGCCACGTCGGCGGCGCCGCCGCATGCCATCACCAGGCCGACGGCGCAAAGCGCGTTCATGACCTGGAAGCCGCCGGCGAGCGGCAGCGTCACCTCGTGGCGCTTGCCGTCGACGGCGACGACGAGGCGCTGGCCGTCGGCCTCCGGCGTCGCCTCGACGAGGCACAGCTCGGCGCCGGCGTAGCCGAAGCCGAGGACGCGGTGGCGGCGGGCGCGGCAGACCGCGACGAGGCGCTCGAACTCGGGCGCGTCGGCGTTGAGCACCGCGGTCCCGCCCGGCGCCATCACCGTATCGAACAGGCGCCGCTTGGCGGCGAGATACGCCTCTCTGTCGGCGTGGTAGTCGAGGTGATCCTGCGACAGATTGGTGAAGCCGGCAACGCTCACCCGCACTGCGTCCATGCGGCACTGGTCGAGGCCGTGACTCGACGCTTCGAGTGCGAGGTGAGCGACGCCGGCAGCGGCGAGATCTGAGAGCGCGTGATGCAACGTCACGGGGTCGGGCGTGGTGTGCGGTAATGTCCACGCAAGCCCCTTTCCGACGATGCCCAGGGTGCCCAGGGAGGCGGAAGGCAGCCCCATGCGCTCCCAGATCTGCCGCGTGAAGGCGACGACCGAGGTCTTCCCGTTGGTGCCGGTCACGGCGGCGATGACGCGCGGCTGTGCCGGGTAGAAGCGCGCCGCCATCTGCGCCAGACGACGCCGGGGGTTGGCGTCGGTGACCAGACGCACCTGGCCGGAGGGAAGCTCGATATTCGCGCCTTCAAGAGCGAGGATGGCGACGGCGCCGCGGGCGACGGCGTCGGTGACGAAGTCGGCGCCGTCGAGGCGGCTGCCGGGCAGCGCCGCGAACAGGTAGCCCGGGCGCACCTCGCGCGAATCCGCCGTCAGCCCGCGGATGTCGACGTTGCCGGGCGCTGCGCCGTCGCCGTTGATCAGTTCAGAAAGCAACACCCTTTCCCTTCCCGTCCGCGGTCGCGACGAGCAGGCTGCGCACCGCCGCCTCGCTGTCGTCGATCGCCGGAATTCCCGCCATCGGCCCGATGCGGGCGATGATGCGCCGCACCGTCGGCGCTGCGGTCCAGCCGCCCGTCGCGTAGTTGTATGTGGCCTTGGTGCCCTTGGGCTCGTCGAGCATGACGAAGACCACGAAGCGCGGCGCATCGATGGGGAAGGCCGCCGCGAACGACGACACCAGCGCCTTGCGCTGATAGCCGCCGGCGCCCGGCTTCTCGGCGGTGCCGGTCTTGCCGCCGACGAGATAGCCGGCGACGGCGGCCTGCTTGCCGGTGCCCTCGGTGACCACGAGGTGCATCAGCGAACGCATCTGCGCCGAGGTGCGGCGCGTGATCGCACGCCAACCGAGGCGCGGCTCCTCGGCCGAGCGCCACAGCAGGGTCGGCGCATAGAAGACGCCGCCGTTGACCACGGCGCCCGTCGCCGCGGCGAGCTGCAGGCTGCTGACCGCGATGCCGTGGCCGTAGGCGATGGTCATGGTGTTGATCTCGCGCCACGGCGCCGGCACGATCGGCGCCGCCACCTCGGGCAGCTCGATGCCGGCCGGGCGCAGCAGTCCGAAGCGCGACAGATAAGTCCGCTGCCGCGCGGTGCCGATGTCGAGCGCCATCTTCGCGGCGCCGATGTTCGACGAACGGACAAAGATCTCGGAGACCGAGAGCCACCGCTTCTCGGGCTTGTAGTCGCGGATGACGAAGCGGG
>JAZFVR010000025.1:0-2351 GCA_036447835.1 Alphaproteobacteria bacterium
CGCTGACGACGCGCAGGCCGCTATCGAGCGTGGTGAGCGTTGGCACCGTCATGCCGCGCCTTTGCCTAATCGCAGGTTGCCTGCCGTCTGGCGTATCAAAGCTTGCACGGCGGCGAGGTCGTTTGGCAAGTCGTGACAGTGCTCGGGGCGCTCGAAGAGATCGGCGAGCCGGCCGGGAAGCGCCGGGCGCACGCCGGTCGCGCGCTCGATCGCGTCGGGGAACTTGGCCGCGTCGGCGGTGGCCAGCGCCACCATCGGCACGCCGCGGTCGCCGCGGCAGGCGCGGCCGGCGGCGACGCCGATGGCGGTGTGGGGATCGACGAGCATGCCGGTCTCGCGGTGGAGGCGCGCGATCTCGGCCGCGGTCTCGTCGTCGTCGAGGCGGTGGGCGGTGAACACCGCGCGCGCCGCCTCGAGCCGCCCGGCCTCGATGGCGAAGCCGCCGTGTGCGGCGAGCTCGCCCATGAGCGCGGCGATGCGCGCGCCGTCGCGGTCGTAGAGGTCGAACAGTAGGCGCTCGAAGTTGCTCGCCACCTGGATGTCCATGCTCGGGCTCAACGTCGGCACCACCTCGGCTGTCTGGTAGCGGCTTTCGGCGAAGACGCGGGCGAGGATGTCGTTGCGGTTGGTGGCGATCACCAGCCGGCTTATGGGCAGGCCCATCTGGCGCGCCGCGTAGCCCGCGTAGACGTCGCCGAAGTTGCCCGTGGGCACCGCGAAGGCGACTTCGCGCCCGGGCGCGCCGAGCGCCACGGCGGCGGCGAAGTAATACACCGTCTGCGCCATCACCCGCGCCCAGTTGATCGAGTTCACCGCCGACAGCCCGAGCTCGTCGCGGAACGCGGTGTCGGCGAACATCGCCTTGAGCAGCGCCTGGCAGTCGTCGAAGCTGCCGGCGATGGCGATGTTGTGGACGTTGGCCGCGGTCACCGTCGTCATCTGCCGGCGCTGGACCTCGGAGATGCGCCCCTTCGGGTGCAGCATGAAGATCTCGAGGTTGGCGCGGTCGCGGCAGGCCTCGATCGCCGCCGAGCCGGTGTCGCCCGAGGTGGCGCCGACGATGGTGACGTGGGCGCCACGCTGCTTGAGCACGTGGTCGAACAGGCGACCGATGAGCTGCAACGCATAGTCCTTGAACGCCAGCGTCGGGCCGTGGAACAGCTCCATGAGCCAGTCGTCGTCGCCGATCTGCCTGAGCGGCGCCACCGCGACGTGGTCGAAGTCCGCGTAAGTCTCCTCGACCATGCGCGCGAGAGCGGCCGGGGCGATGCGCCGGCCGAGATATGGCGTGATCACGCGGAGCGCGAGCTCGGCGTAAGTGAGCCCGGCGAAGCCGGCGATCTCGTTGGCCGAGAAGCGCGGCCAGCGCTCGGGCACGTACAACCCGCCGTCGCGCGCCAGGCCGGCGAGCAGCACGTCGTCGAATTCAAGGACCGGCGCCCGGCCCCGGGTGCTGACATAGTTCAAACGGTGCTCCTTCCCGCCGCCCTTGGGGCGAAAGATCACCCGAGCAAACAGAGTATCGGGAGTGTCGGTGCGGAACAAGGGTGGGCGGCCCGGGACCCGCCCCGCGTGGTCTCGCGGCCGGCTCAGGCGGGGGCGAAGCGGTGGCTCGTGCGTTTGGCGAGCGCGACCAGCGAGAGCATCACCGGGACCTCGACGAGGACGCCGACCACGGTGGCGAGCGCGGCGCCCGAATCGAGCCCGAACAGGCTGATCGCCACGGCTACGGCGAGCTCGAAGAAGTTCGAGGTGCCGATCAGCGCCGCCGGGGCGGCGACCGCGAAGGGCACGCGCCAGAGCCAGGCCCACAGGTAGCCGACGGCGAAGATGCCGTAGCTCTGCAACACGAGCGGCACGGCGATGAGCAAAATGACCAGCGGTTGCGCCAGGATGGTGACGGCCTGGAAGCCGAACAGCAGCACCACGGTCGCCAGCAGGCCGAGGATGGCGTAAGGCCGGAGGTGCGCGGTGAAGGCGGCGAGCCGCGTCTCGCCGCCGTCGCCGGTGAGCGCCCGTCGCGTGGCGTAGCCGGCGGCGAGCGGGGTGGCCACGTAGAGCGCCACCGAGAGGAGCAGCGTCTGCCATGGCACCACCATGTCGGTGACGCCGAGAAGCAGCGCGACGATGGGGGCGAAGGCGAACACCATGATGATGTCGTTGAGCGAGACCTGCATCAGCGTGTAGGCGGCATCGCCCCGGGTGAGCTGGCTCCACACGAAGACCATGGCGGTGCAGGGCGCCGCGCCCAGCAGGATCATGCCGGCGATGTACTGGCGCGCGTCCTCGGGCGCGACCAGGTCGCGGAACACCAGCTCGAAGAACAGCAGGCCCAGCGCCGCCATGGTGAA
>JAZFVR010000026.1:0-10297 GCA_036447835.1 Alphaproteobacteria bacterium
AACGGCGGCGCCGGGCGCGCCCGGCGTGACGGTCGTCGCGGCGGGGCCGTCGGCTCCGACCGAGCCGACGGTCACCGTGGTCGAGACGGAGACGGCGGTACGCAGTGCACCGTCGAGTGCCGAACCCGGGCGCGACGCCGATGAGGCCCGCGTCGAGACACAGACCGCGGCGGTCGATACGCGCGCGGCGACGGTGCCGACCGATGCGGCGGCGACCCGCGGGTCGCCGCCGACGGCGCCCGTCGCACCTGCGGAGCAAACGACCCGACCGACGGTCGTCGCACCGGCCGGCGCGGCCGCCGAGACGTCGCCGGCGAGCGAGAGCATCGAGGTGGAGGAGATCACGACCGCCGTCGCGACGGTGGAGGTGCCGCCGCCCGAAATCGACTTTGGCGATTACGTGCCGCGCGTCTTCGGCCGGGGCAACGTCGGTTCGCGCATCCAGGTCCGCGCCAAGGAGGAGGTCTGGGTCCAGGTCACCGGCGCCGACGATGAATTGCTGCTGACGCGCATCCTCAGGCCGGGCGACGTCTATCACGTGCCCGACCGCAGCGGTCTGGTATTGATGACCGGGAATGCCGCGGGAATCGAAATTCTCGTCGACGGCGAGCCCACGCCGCCGCTGGGGCCGGTCGGCGCGGTTCGGCGCGACGTCCAGCTCGACCCGGTCAGGTTGCTGCGCCGGCCCGAGACCGATATTCGTTAGTCCACACCCGGTGTTGACCGCGGCCGCCGGGAGCCGCATGTTAGAGCCAGGCGGCGGATGGGCGATCGATCACCCGCTGCCACCCGCCCGATTGCCCGGGACATGACCATGAGCGTACGACCCTATCGCGACATCGACCGCCGCCGTTGCCGGAAAATTCACGTCGGCGATGTCGCCGTCGGCGGCGATGCGCCGATCAGCGTGCAGTCGATGACCAACACGCTGACGACCGATGTCGCGGCGACGGTCGGCCAGGTGCGCGCGCTCACGGATGCGGGGGCCGACATCGTGCGCATCTCGTGTCCCGACGCGGACTCGACGGCGGCGCTCAAGCGCATCGTCGCCGAGGTCGCCGTGCCGATCGTCGCCGACATCCACTTCCACTACAAGCGCGCCATCGAGGCGGCGGAATCCGGCGCCGCGTGCCTGCGCATCAACCCCGGCAACATCGGCGCGGCGTCGCGCGTGCGCGAGGTGGTCGCGGCCGCCAAGGCCAACGGCTGCTCGATGCGCATCGGCGTCAACGCCGGCTCGCTCGAGCGCGACCTGCTGGAGAAGTACGGCGAGCCGTGCCCCGAGGCGATGGTCGAGAGCGCGCTCAACCACGCCCGCATCCTCGAGGACAACGACTTCTTCGAGTTCAAGATCAGCTGCAAGGCGTCCGACGTTTTCCTCTCCGTCGCCGCCTACCAGGGCCTTGCCGAGGCCTGCGACTACCCGCTGCACGTCGGCATCACCGAGGCTGGCGGCCTGACCGGCGGCACCGTGAAGTCGTCGATCGGCCTCGGCATGCTGCTGTGGTCGGGCATCGGCGACACCATCCGCGTCTCGCTCGCGGCCGACCCCGTCGAGGAGGTCAAGGTCGGCTTCGAGATGCTCAAGGCGCTCAGTCTGCGCCACCGCGGCGTCAACGTGATCGCCTGCCCGTCGTGTGCGCGCCAGCAATTCGAGGTCATCAAGACGGTCGAGGTGCTCGAGCGCCGGCTCGCGCATATCGCGACGCCG
The DNA here is from genome assembly GCA_036447835.1 of Alphaproteobacteria bacterium. GTDB lineage: Bacteria > Pseudomonadota > Alphaproteobacteria > JAAXGF01 > JAAXGF01 > JAZFVR01. The sequence continues at coordinate 1,712 of JAZFVR010000026.1, forward strand.
ATGACGCTGTCGGTGATCGGCTGCGTGGTCAACGGGCCGGGCGAGGCGCGCGAGACCGACATCGGCCTCACCGGCGGCGGCAAGGGCAGCCATCTCGTCTACCTGGGCGGCGTCGCCGATCACAAGATCGACGACGAGCGCCTCGTCGACCATCTCGTCGAGCTGGTCGAGAGGAAGGCGGCGGAAATCGAGATGGAGAAAGCGGCGGCCGAGACCGTCGCGCACGCCGCGCCCGCCCGTTAGCGCCCCACGGAGCCGTCCATTGCCGACGCTTCAGCCGGTGCGCGGCACGCACGACCTTTTGCCCGCCGATTCCTTGCGCCACAGGCGGGTGATCGAGACCTTTCGCACCATCGCCGAACGTTACGGCTTCGGTGAGATCGCGACGCCGATCTTCGAGTTCACCGAGGTGTTCAAGCGCACCCTCGGCGAGACCTCGGACGTGGTCACCAAGGAGATGTACACCTTCATCGACCGCGGCGGGGACGAGATCACACTCAGGCCCGAGTACACCGCGGGCATCGCGCGCGCCCTCATCTCGGGCGGCCTGGCGCAGAGCCTGCCCTTGAAGTTCCACTGCCACGGCCCGATGTTTCGCTACGAACGGCCGCAGAAGGGGCGCCTTCGCCAGTTCCACCAGCTCGATATCGAGATTCTCGGCGTCGCCGAGCCGCTCGCCGACATCGAGGTCATCGCCGTCGGCGCCGATCTGCTGGCCGAGCTCGGGGTTGCCGACAAGACCGAGCTCGAGCTCAACACGCTCGGCGACCCGGAGAGCCGCGCCGCCTATCGTGCCGCGCTGGTGGCGTACTTCGACGGCCATCGCGACGCGCTGTCGGAGGACAGCCGCGTGCGGCTCGAGCGCAACCCGCTGCGAATTCTCGATTCGAAGGACAAGGGTGACCGTAAGATCATTGCCGATGCGCCGCCGATGCACGATTACCTCAACGCCGGCTCGGCCGACTTCTTCGCCGCCGTGTGCGAAGGGCTCGACCGCATCGGCGTCGCATACCGCCTCAACCGGAGGCTGGTGCGCGGGCTCGACTACTACACGCACACCGCCTTCGAGTTCACCACCCAGGCGCTCGGCGCCCAGGGCGCGGTGATCGCCGGCGGGCGCTACGACGGGCTCGTCGAGGCCATGGGCGGCCCGCCGACGCCCGGCATCGGTTGGGCGGCGGGCATCGAGCGGCTGGCCATGCTGATCGCCGACGCGCCGCAGGCGAAGCGACCCATCGCCGTCGTTCCGGTCGCCGCGGCCGACGAGAGCGCGGCGCTCGAGCTGACGCAGAAGCTGCGCCGTGCCGGGTTCACCGTCGATCTCGGCTACCGCGGCAACCTGTCGCGGCGGATGAAGCGGGCGAACCGGCTCGGGGCCTGTGCGGCGATCGTGCTCGGCGAGGACGAGCGCGCCCGAGGCACGGTCACGCTGCGCGACCTCGATACGGGCGAGCAGGTCGAGGTGCCGCTTGCGGAGATCGAGGATCGGCTCGCCCGCTACCGATAGCGGCGCCGTGGCCGAAGAGACGGGATCGATACCCGCTCTGGTGCTGGTCGGCGCCAACCACCGCTCGGCCTCGGCGGCCCTGCGCGACAAGCTGTTCGTCGAGGAGTCCGGGTTCGGCGACGTGCTCGGCCGCGTGCGGGCGGCGGGGATCGGCCAGGCGCTGCTGCTGTCGACCTGCGACCGCGTCGAGGTTCATGCCGTGCATGAGGACACTGGCGCCGCGGCCCAGGCGATCACGCGCATCCTCGCCGAACGCGCAGGCGTCGACGCGGCCGAGGCCGGGCTCTACACGCTCGAAGGCGCCGAGGCGCTGCGCCACCTCTTCGCCGTCGCCGCGTCGCTCGACAGCCTGGTCATCGGCGAGCCCCAGGTGCTGGGCCAGATCAAGGCGAGCCACCGGATCGCGCAGGCGGCGGAAATGATCGGCGGCGAGCTCGAGCGCTACCTGCAGGCGGCATACGCGGCGGCCAAGCGCGTGCGCAGCGAAACCACGATCGGCGAGCGGCCGGTGTCGATCGCCGCCGCGGCGGTCGGCGTGGCGCGTGAGATCCTCGGCGATCTCGGCGAGCGTAGCGGCCTCGTCGTCGGCGTCGGCGAGATGGGCGAGCTGGTGGCGCGCCAGCTCCAGGATGCCGGCCTCGCGCGCCTCGTGGTGAGCCACCGCTCGGCGGCGCGGGCCGAAGCGCTGGCGCGACGGCTGGGCGCCAACGTTCAGCCTTTCGAGGCGTTGGCCGGGGCGCTCGCCGCGGCCGACGTGGTCGTCACCTGTGTCGGGCTCGGCACCTACGTGGTGACGACCGAGCTGATGCGCGAGGCGCTCAGGCGACGGCGTTACCGGCCGCTGTTCGTGGTCGACCTCGCGGTGCCGCGCGACGCCGACCCCGCGGTCAACGACCTCGACGGCGCCTTCGTCTATGATACCGGCGACCTCGAGGGCGTCGCCCATGCCGGCCTCAACGAGCGCGAGGCGGCGGCCGCGGTGGCGTGGCGTCTGATCGACGAGGAGCTCGCCGCCTACACGCGCGCGCACTCGATGCGCGCGGCGGCGCCGTCGGTGGTGGCGCTGCGCGACCACTTCGAGGCCGCGCGCGAGCGCGTGCTCGAGGAGGTCGACCCGGGCGACGCGGCGGCCGCGACGCGGCTGTTGATAAACCGCCTGCTGCACGATCCCAGCGAGGCGCTGCGCGAGATCGCCGCCGCGGGCGACGGCGGTGCCGGGCGCAGCGCGGCCGAGAAACTGCTTCGGCGCCTGTTCCGTCTTACCATGAGCGGACGGGCGCCGACGGAGGACCCCAAGGAATGAGCCTCGAGGACAAGCTCGACCGGCTGATCGAGCGCTACGCCGAGCTCGGCGAAGCGATGGCGCGCCAAGCCGACATGGCGGCCGACGAGTACGTGCGCATGGCCAAGGAGTACGCCGAGCTCACGCCGGTCGTCGAGGCGGTCGAGGCTTTGCGCAAGACGCGCGCCGACATCGCCGGTCTCGACGAGATGATCGCCGGCGAGGACGACGCCGAAATGCGCGCCCTCGCCGAGGAGGAGCGCGCGGTGCTGGCCACAGCGCTGCCCGACCTCGATGGTCGGGTGAAGGTGCTGCTGCTGCCCCGGGACGAGGCCGATGCCCGCAACGCCATCCTCGAGGTGCGCGCCGGCACCGGCGGCGAGGAAGCGGCGCTGTTCGCCGCCGGCCTCTTCCGCATGTACCAGCGCTACGCCGAGGTGCGGAACTGGAAGTTCGAGCTCATGGGCGCGTCGGAAACCGGCCTCGGCGGCGTCAAAGAGGCGGTCGCCTCGATCAGCGGCCGCGACGTGTTCGCCCGCCTCAAGTTCGAATCGGGCGTTCATCGCGTTCAGCGCGTGCCCGAGACCGAGGCCGGCGGCCGCATCCACACCTCGGCGGCGACCGTCGCCGTGCTGCCCGAGGCCGAGGCGATCGACGTCGAGATCGACGACAAGGACCTGCGCATCGACGTCTATCGTTCGAGCGGTCCCGGCGGCCAATCGGTCAACACCACCGAAAGCGCCGTGCGCATCACGCACCTTCCCACCGGCATCGTCGTCGCCCAACAGGACGAGAAATCGCAGCACAAAAACAAAGCCAAGGCGATGCGCGTGTTGCGCGCGCGGCTCTACGAGCACGAGCGCGCCCGGCGCGAGGCCGAGCGCGCGGCGACGCGCAAGGGCCAGGTCGGCTCGGGCGACCGTTCGGAGCGCATCCGCACGTACAACTTCCCGCAGAACCGGGTCACCGATCATCGCATCAACCTGACGCTCTACAAGCTCGAACAGGTGATGAGCGGCGAGGCCCTCGACGAGCTCACCGAGGCGCTGATGGCCGAGGACCAAGCCCGGCGCCTCGCTGCCGAGGAATGAGCGGCGCCGGCACCATCGGCGGTGCCGTCGACGCGGCCGCGCAAGCGCTCGCCGCCGCCGGCGTGGCGACGCCACGGCGCGAGGCGCAGGTTTTGGCCGGCCATGCCCTCGGCGTCGGCCGCGAGGTGCTGCTCGGCCACCCCGAACGCCCGCTTGCCGACAGCGAACGCGCCGCGCTCGACGCTCTCGTTGCGCGCCGCGCCGCGCGCGAGCCCGCCGCCTACATCCTTGGCGAGCGCGAGTTCTGGAGCCTCCCTTTGCGCGTCACCCGCGACACGCTGATTCCCAGACCCGACAGCGAGACGGTGGTGGAGGCGGCGCTCGCCCGGATCGCCGACCGCGCCGAGCGGCTTACCGTGCTCGACCTCGGCACCGGCTCGGGCTGTCTCCTGCTCGCGCTCTTGAGCGAGCTGCCGAACGCCGCCGGCGTCGGCGTCGACGTGAGCCCGCGCGCGCTCGCCGTGGCCCGCGCCAACGCCGGGCGCCTCGGCCTCGCCGACCGCGTTCGCTTCGCCGCCGGCGACTGGGGGCGCGGGCTCGCCGGGCGCTTCGACATGATCGTCGCCAACCCGCCCTATATCGGCGCCGCCGAATTCGCGCGCCTGGCGCCCGAGATCACGGCTTTCGAGCCGCGCATCGCGCTCCTCGCCGGCGCCGATCCGCTCTCGAGCTACCGCGCGCTGGCGCCCGAAATCGCGCGGCTGCTCGACCCCCGGGGCGTCGCCGTGGTCGAGATCGGCGCCGGCCAGGCGGCGGCCGTGGCGGCGATCATGGGCTCCCACGGGCTGGTGGCGGCCGGCGGGCGCCGCGATCTGGCCGGAATCGAGCGCTGTCTGGTTCTGCGGCCGCTCCCGGAAACCGTAGATATCCCCAAGAAATCTCGGATTCCGGCGAGAAATCGCTTGGAATGCGGCCCGGTGTTGGCTAAGTAACATATTGGAAGGGATCGCGAGCGATAATGCTCGGGGCCGGTTATGGCCCCCGCCTGGCGAATAAAAGATTCGTAAACGGGTCCCTACCGATCCACATAACAGCGTCGGACCTGCGTACCAGTTTCAAGCTGTGCGCACAGGAAGTGAAATGATGCAATCATGAGAACGGGCCTGAACTCCAAGCGGTCCCGCAACAATCGCTCCAACATGCGAAAGGGCCCGAACCAGCACGGTGCGCGGGCCGTCGACAGCACTGGCCCCGAAATCAAGATCCGGGGCAGCGCCAGCCAGATTTTCGAGAAGTACCTGGCACTCGCCCGCGACGCGACCGTGTCCGGCGACCGCGTCATGGCGGAGAACTACCTGCAGCACGCGGAGCACTACTACCGCATCCTCAACCCGGACGCCGGGGGCGAGCGCTCCCAGCCGCAGCCGCCGAACGCTGTCGCCGCCAATCCGGGCGACGTCGAGGAGGCGGACGGCGTCGGGTCGCAGGAGCAGACAGAGCAGGCGCAGCCATAGGGCTGCTTTCGCCGGCGGTGGCGTTACCGCCGCAAGCCATATAACGAACACCCGCCGCGGCGACCGCCCGAGGGTCCCGTGGAGCGCACAAACGCGCCCCGAGCCCACCTTGTTGGCCAAAAGGCCCAACCTTATATAGCTATAGCGCTTGACCGCTCCCGCGAGGGTCACGCAAGGGCCGCCGGCCGCTCCGCGGAGGGTCGGCGTATCGTCTATACCAAGGATCAGTGATAAGGACCCATAGAGATCGTGTCAGCGTTGCGCCGGGCAGGAAGGGAGCCGCAGGCGATGCGGGGCATCGTCATGGTTCCGTGACGCCCTCCGGCGCACCGCTGACGCGACCGGGACGGCAGTTTCCCGTGGCCCTCGGACGTCGTTGCGACCGGCTAACGATGCAACGGCATCGCAGCGCCGGGCGCGCCTAGCCGAAGGCCACGGGAAACCGTCTCTATGGGTCTTTATCACTGATCCTTGGTATTAACCGCTCATTAGAGGGTTTCCGGAGACGAGGCATGGACTTCGAGAAATACACCGAACGGGCGCGCGGTTTCCTTCAGACGGCACAGACCCTGGCCCTGCGCCGGGGTCACCAGCGTTTCAGCCCCGAACATCTGCTCAAGGCCCTACTCGACGACGAGGAAGGGCTGGCCGCCAACCTGATGCGCGCGGCGGGGGCCCGGCCCGGCCAGGCGCTTCCGGCAGTCGAGGCCGAGCTCGACAAACTGCCCAAGGTCGAGGGCGCCGGTGCCGGGCAAATCTACCTCGCACCCGAGACCGCGCGGGTGTTCGAGAGCGCCGAGCAGATCGCCGAGAAGGCCGGCGACAGCTTCGTCACCGCCGAGCGCCTGCTGCTCGCGCTGGCGCTCGCCACCGGTACCGCGGCGGCGCGCATCCTCGCCGATGCGGGCCTCACCGCCCAGGCGCTCAACGCCGCCATCAACGACCTGCGCAAGGGGCGCAAGGCCGACACGGCGACCGCCGAGGAAGGTTACGACGCGCTCGAGAAGTACGCGCGCGACATTACCGCACTCGCCCGCGAGGGCAAGCTCGACCCGGTCATCGGCCGCGACGAGGAGATCCGCCGCACCATCCAGGTGCTGTCGCGGCGCACCAAGAACAACCCGGTTCTCATCGGCGAGCCCGGCGTCGGCAAGACGGCGATCGTCGAAGGCCTCGCCATCCGCATCGTCAACGGCGACGTGCCGGAAAGCCTCAAGGAGAAGCGCCTGATGTCGCTCGACCTCGGCGCGCTCATCGCCGGGGCCAAGTTCCGCGGCGAGTTCGAGGAGCGGCTCAAGGCGGTGCTCGCCGAGGTCACGGCGGCGGGCGGCGAGGTGGTGCTCTTCATCGACGAGTTGCACACCCTGGTGGGCGCCGGGGCGGCCGAGGGCGCCATGGACGCCTCGAACCTGCTGAAACCGGCGCTGGCGCGCGGCGACCTGCACTGCGTCGGCGCCACCACGCTCGACGAGTACCGCAAGCACCTCGAGAAGGACGCGGCGCTGGCGCGGCGCTTCCAGACCGTGTACATCGCCGAGCCCACGGTCGAGGACACCATCTCGATCCTGCGCGGGCTCAAGGAGAAGTACGAGCTGCACCACGGCGTGCGCATCACCGACGCGGCCATCGTCGGCGCGGCGACGCTGTCGAACCGTTACATCAGCGATCGCTTCCTGCCCGACAAGGCGATCGACCTGGTCGACGAGGCGGCGAGCCGCAAGCGCATGGAGGTCGATTCGAAGCCCGAGGAGCTCGACGAGCTCGACCGCCGCGTCATCCAGCTCAAGATCGAGCGCGAGGCGCTCAAGAAGGAGACCGACAAGGCGTCGAAGGAACGCCTCAAGAAGATCGAGAAGGAGCTCGCCGACCTCGAAAGCAAGGCGGCCGTCGCCGGCGCCGCCTGGCAGGCCGAGCGCGAGCGCGTCGCCGGCGCGCAGAAACTCAAGGAACGGCTCGACGCCGCGCGCAGCGAGTACGAGGTGGCGCAGCGCAAGGGCGACCTCGCGCGCGCCGGCGAGCTCGCCTACGGCGTCATTCCCGACATCGAACGCCAGCTCGCCGACGCCGAGGCGGCCGAGCACGACCACATGGTGCGCGAGGAGGTTTCGGCCGAGGACATCGCCGGCGTGGTGTCGCGCTGGACCGGCGTGCCGGTCGACAAGATGCTCGAGGGCGAGCGCGAGAAGCTCCTGCACATGGACGAAAGCCTGCGCCGCCGCGTCGTCGGCCAGGACGAGGCGCTGGCCGCGGTGAGCAACGCCGTGCGCCGCGCCCGCGCGGGCCTGCAGGACCCCGACCGGCCGCTCGGCTCGTTCCTGTTCCTCGGCCCCACGGGCGTCGGCAAGACCGAGCTTGCCAAGGCGCTCGCCGCGTTCCTGTTCGACGACGAGCACGCCATGGTGCGCATCGACATGTCGGAGTACATGGAGAAGCACGCGGTGGCGCGGCTTATCGGCGCGCCCCCCGGCTACGTCGGCTACGAGGAAGGCGGCGCGCTCACCGAGGCGGTGCGGCGCCGGCCCTACCAGGTGATCCTCTTCGACGAGGTCGAGAAGGCGCACCCCGACGTCTTCAACGTGCTGCTGCAGGTGCTCGACGACGGTCGCCTCACCGACGGTCAGGGCCGCACGGTCGACTTCCGCAACACGTTGATCGTGCTCACCGCCAACCTCGGCAGCGAGTTCCTCGCGGCGCTACCCGAGGCCGCGCCGTCGTCCGCGGCGCGCGATCAGGTGATGGAGGTGGTGCGCGCCACGTTCCGGCCCGAGTTTCTCAACCGCCTCGACGAGAACGTGCTGTTCAACCGCCTCGGCCGCGACGACATGAAGGGCATCGTCGACATCCAGCTCGAGCACCTGAAGCGGTTGCTTGCCGAGCGCAAGATCGCCCTCGACCTCGACATGGCGGCGCGCGACTGGTTGGCGCAAGCCGGCTACGACCCGGTCTACGGCGCCCGGCCCCTCAAGCGGGTGATTCAGCGCGCGTTGCAGAACCCGCTCGCCACAATGATCCTCGAGGGGACGATCGAGGATGGTGCGACGGTCAAGGTGAGCGCCGGCAAGGGCGGCCTCGTCATCAACGGCAAGGAAGTCGAGGCCGAAGCGGCCTAAGCCCGCTTTCCGCGCCGCGAGACGGAAACGGCCGGGGGGTGCCGGCGGTCGGTTTTCTTGCTCCGGTGCTCAGCCCCAGGGCCCGCGCCGCGGTTCGACCGAATCGGGGGTGGGCGAGGGTCCTTTTCCGGCCTGCTTCGCG